>CAMWWR010000055.1 GCA_947178045.1 uncultured Clostridia bacterium | reverse complement strand
TTATCCGTGACATGCGCATGGACGTGTTTGACGTGCTTGTCGGCATCAACCTGCTCCGCGAGGGGCTGGATATCCCGGAGATCAGCCTGGTCGCGATCCTGGACGCGGACAAGGAGGGATTTCTCCGGTCCGAGACGTCGCTCATCCAGACGATCGGGCGTGCCGCCCGGAATGTGGAGGGGCATGTGATCATGTATGCCGACGCCATGACCGATTCGATGAAAAACGCGATTGAAGAGACGGCGCGCCGCCGGAAAATTCAGGATGAGTACAACAAAGCGAACGGCATCACGCCGCAGACGATCCGGAAGGCTGTGCGCGACCTGATCAGCATTTCGAAGAAGGTGGAGAAGGAAAAAGCCGACCTTGTGAACGACAAGGATTTGGAGTCGATGAGCGCGAAGGAGCTGGAGGCGCTGGCGCGCAAGCTGACAAAAAAGATGCAGGCGGCGGCGGCCGAGCTGAATTTCGAGCTCGCGGCCGAGCTGCGCGATCAGATGATGGAGGTGCGCAAGGAGATGGCGAAGCTGTGAAGAACTGGTTGGCTTCTCCGATGCAAAAAGCAGATATTATGTACACTGGGAATTCCGGGAGGTTTCGGGAAAGTGCGGGCTGCGGTGGTGAAAATGAGGAAAGGGAAGGCGGAATCCGCCTTGCAGAAATGGGGATCAACATGAACGGGAAAAAGGAGTATATCAAAATCAGGGGCGCGAGGGAGCACAATCTCAAGGGGATTGATGTGGATATTCCGCGCAACGAGTTTGTCGTGCTGACGGGGCTGAGCGGCTCGGGGAAGTCGTCGCTTGCCTTTGATACGATCTATGCGGAGGGGCAGCGCCGCTATATGGAATCGCTCTCCTCCTACGCGAGGATGTTTCTGGGGCAGATGGAAAAGCCGAATGTGGAGAGCATTGAGGGGCTGTCCCCGGCCATCTCCATCGACCAGAAGTCGACGAACCGCAACCCGCGCTCGACGGTGGGTACGGTGACGGAGATCTACGACTATTTCCGCCTGCTCTATGCCCGCATCGGTATACCGCACTGCCCGAACTGCGGGAAGGAGATCCGCCGCCAGTCGGTCGACGAGATGGTGGATGAAATTATGAAGCTGCCGGAGGGCACAAGGCTGCAGCTGCTCGCCCCGGTCGTGCGCGGACGCAAGGGCGAGCATGCCAAAATTTTTGAACAGGCGAAGCGCAGCGGTTATGTGCGTGTGCGTGTGGACGGCAATGTCTACGAGCTTTCCGAGGAGATCAAGCTGGAAAAGAACATCAAGCACAGCATCGAGATTATCATCGACCGCCTTGTCGTGAAGCCGGGGCTGGAAAAGCGTCTGGCCGATTCGGTGGAAAACGTGCTCAAGCTGACGGACGGGCTGCTCGTCGTCGATGTCATCGGGGACAAGGAGCTGACCTTCAGCCAGAGCTTTTCCTGTCCGGACTGCGGCATCAGCATCGAAGAGCTCGAGCCTCGCTCCTTTTCGTTCAACAATCCGTTCGGAGCCTGCCCGGAATGTCACGGCATCGGCATCAAGATGGAATTTGCGGAGGAGCTGATTATTCCCGATCCGTCCGTCAGCATCGCCGACGGCGCGATCGTTGTGCCGGGCTGGCAGTCGGCGACGGACAAGTCGAGCTATACACGCTGCACGCTGGACGCGCTCGCGGAGGAATACGGGTTTGACCTGAGCGTGCCGTATCAGGAGATGTCGAAGGAGGCGCGCAATATCATCCTTCACGGCACGAACGGGCACAAGGTGAAGGTGCATTACCGCGGGCAGCATGGCGTCGGTGTGTATGATGTGGAATTTGAGGGACTGCTGCGCAATGTCGAACGCCGTTACCGCGAGACGGCCTCGGAATCGTCCAAGGCAGAATATGAGACGTTTATGACCTCTACACCGTGCAAGCTGTGCCGGGGGAAGCGCCTGAAGCGCGAGGCACTGGCCGTGACGGTCGGTGAGAAAAACATTGCGGAGATCACAGAGTATTCCATCCGGGATCTGAAGGATTTTATGGACGAGCTGAAGCTGAACGCGCAGCAGGAGAAGATCGGCGAGCTGCTTCTGAAGGAAATCCGCGCGCGGCTGCGTTTCCTGGTCGACGTCGGGCTGGAATATCTGACGCTTGCCCGCGCGACCGGGAGCCTGTCCGGCGGCGAGGCGCAGCGCATCCGGCTCGCGACGCAGATCGGCTCGGGGCTGGTCGGCGTCGCCTATATTCTGGACGAGCCGAGCATCGGCCTGCACCAGCGCGACAATGACAGGCTGCTCGCAACGCTCAAGCACCTGCGGGATCTCGGCAACACGCTGATTGTCGTGGAGCACGACGAGGACACGATGCTCGCTGCGGACTGTATTGTCGATATCGGGCCGGGCGCGGGCGAGCACGGCGGGGAGGTTGTGGCGGTCGGCACGGCGGAGGAGCTTATGAAAGCGCCGGATTCCATTACCGGAGCCTATCTGAGCCACCGCCTAGAGATCCCGGTGCCGGCCGCACGGCGCAAACCGACCGGCTTCCTGACCGTCAAGGGAGCAAGGGAGCACAACCTGAAAAACATTGACGTTGAGATACCGCTCGGTGTGTTCACCTGCGTGACCGGCGTGTCCGGCTCCGGCAAGAGTTCGCTGGTCAATGAGATTGTTTACAAGAGTCTTGCGAAGAAGCTGAACCGCGCCCGCACAATACCGGGCGACCACGACGAGATTATCGGAGCGGAGCAGCTGGACAAGGTTATCAGCATTGACCAGTCGCCGATCGGGCGCACGCCGCGCTCCAATCCGGCGACCTACACCGGCGTGTTCGACATGATCCGCGACCTCTTCGCCTCCACGCAGGACGCGAAAATGAAGGGATACACGAAGGGGCGCTTCAGCTTCAATGTGAAGGGTGGACGCTGCGAGGCCTGCTCGGGCGACGGCATTATCAAGATCGAAATGAATTTCCTGCCCGACGTCTATGTGCCGTGTGAGGTGTGCGAGGGCAGGCGCTACAACCGCGAGACACTGGACGTGCATTATAAGGGCAAGACGATCTATGACGTGCTGGAAATGACGATCGAGGAGGCGGTGCATTTCTTCGAGAACGTGCCGTCCATCCGCCGCAAGATCGAGACACTCAACGACGTCGGCCTGTCCTACCTCAAGCTCGGACATCCGTCCACGTCGCTCTCGGGCGGCGAGGCGCAGCGCATCAAGCTGGCGACGGAGCTGAGCCGCCGCAGCACCGGCAGGACAATCTACATCCTCGACGAGCCGACGACCGGTCTGCATTTCGCGGATGTCCACAAGCTGGTCGATATCCTGCAGCGCCTGACTGAGGGCGGCAACACGGTCGTCGTGATCGAGCACAATCTGGACGTGATCAAGACCGCGGATTATATTATCGATATCGGCCCGGAGGGCGGCGACAAGGGCGGCACAGTGATTGCCACCGGCACGCCGGAAGAGGTCGCGAAGAAGAAAAAGTCGTATACGGGGCAGTATGTCAAGAAATACTTAAAATAAACAGTATTCGGGGCAGGATGTGAGGCGGAGGGAGACGGACACTCTGCGGAATCGTGTTGTGTGGATTTTCAGGAGCAGCTTTGCATCAAAGGGAAAGGCCGTAATGATAGAGGGAGCAATTACTTTATTCAGCGTTTCCCAAACCGAGTTGAGATGGGAAAATTATGGATATCGATGAAATTAAACAGCTGTGCCTGTACCGCCAGCATATCACAGATCCATCGGACAAGCATACGGTCTGCCATGATCTGAACGGTTTGCAGGCGCAGTTTATGTCAAATGTCTATTACGGGCTGAAAATACGCTGCAAGGAAGAAATTACCCCGCAAAATTTTGGGGACGGACTGGTAAAAAACTGGACGGTTCGGGGAACCGTTCATGCCTTCAACGAGGATGATCTGTCGCTGTTTCAGAATAATGCGGCACTGTATCACAGCGAGGAGTTTAAGGGCTACGGCATTTTCAGCGAAGCGGCATATCAGTATGTGCAGGCAAAGGAAGCTTATGCGGAGCAGGCAGAGGAATACCGGAAAAACGGATCTGCATGGACGCTTTCGCCGGAGCGTCAGAAATATTTCTCACAGCTGATCCGGCAAAAAATTGCGGAGGGCATCCATACCAGGGAGGAATTAAAGCAGGCCTGCTTTGAAAATGGCATGATGCAGCCGGAAAATGACTCCATGTTCAACGCCTGGGGCGGCGGAATGCGGGAGCTCTGCGAGCGGGGCTTTTTATGCTACAGGGTCTGCGAAAGGAAGGAATTCATGCTTTCTCCCGATTATGTCCCTATGGACAGCGAGGACGCCGATGTCGAGATTGCGCGGAGATACTTTGAGCATTTCGCTCCCGCGACCATCCGGGATTTTACATATTACTACCACTGCACGCAGGCGCGCGCAAAGGAACTTATGGCGAAGCTGCCGTTGGAAAAGATCGAGGCGGATGGCAAGGAATTTTTTTATCTCGGGGAGCTGCCCGGAAATGTCCCGGATATCCCGAGGTGTGTGCTTTTGGCGGGCTTTGACCAGCTGATGCTCGGATACAAAAAGGAAGAAAGCCTCTTTCTGCCACAGGAGCACCTGCGGGGGATTTTCAACCTCGCCGGAATCGTGATGCCGCCGATCCTGCTGGACGGAAGAGTGGTCGGGCGCTGGCGGAAGAAGAATAAGAAGATGATTTTTGAGCTGTTTGAAAGAATTTCGGATAAAGACAGGAAGGTAATTGAAAACAGCGCTGCACAGCTGTATAAAGAGATTGCAAGGATGGAGTGGAAGGACATGGCATAGTGTTGTCAAACATTATGCCGGTGCTGATTCGCCTGAGCGGAGGAACCACACTGGAATGTGGAGAACCGTTTCTTTGGCAAATTATGTGCATTTGTCGGAGGAAAAGGAAGATATGTGCCCGGCGGAAACCCAGAAATGTGTGTGATATATCCGGAGGGTATGCTGCAATGTGCAGGAGGAAAGGATTATGGAGCAGGATTTTTACGCAATGCTGTCAAGAATGAAATATATCGAGCGCTGGGCGCTCATGCGCAATTCGATCAAGGAGAATATCAGTGAGCATTCCCTCGAGGTGGCGATGCTGGCGCACGCACTGGCGGTGATCGGCAACCGCCGCTACGGCAAGCAGCTGAACGCGGAGCGGGCGGCGCTCATCGGCCTGTACCACGATGCGACCGAGATTATCACCGGCGATATGCCGACCCCGATCAAATATTACAACGCGAGCATCCAGGGGGCATTCAAGGATATCGAGAACAAGGCGGCTAGGCAGCTGCTCGCGATGCTGCCGGGGGAGCTGCGCCCGGACTACGAGGGCATTTTTTTTCCGGAGGAGGGCGAGGAGTATCTTTGCCGGCTGGTTAAGGCGGCGGACAAGCTTTCGGCGCTGATCAAATGCATCGAGGAGGGCAAGGCAGGCAATACGGAATTCCGCAGCGCGAAGGAAACGATCACGAAAGCGCTGGTGACGATGGGGCTCCCGGAGGCGAACGATTTCATGCGCGATTTTCTGCCCGCCTACGAGAAAACACTGGATGAGCTGAATTAAGGAAGCGCTGATTAAATTATCACTTCCCCAAAGCCTCCGACAGGATGCAAAACCTCTTTACAGAGGCTTACGGATTTGCCGGGAAATACGCTGTTTCGCGGGACAAATTCGTTAAGGAAATACTTTAATCAGCATTTTCTTAACGGATAAAATGCATCAGCGCTTTCATAAATACATGAATATCAGAAAGAGAGGGAAAACAATGAAAGCACAGGATTGTGGTTATTGCATGAGAGGGGAGCTGCTTGAGAAATTCGGCATATTTATCTGCGAATTGAACGTGAGCAGCCTGATTCTGTTTAAGGAGCAGAGCAAGCCGGGCAGATGTATTGTGGCTTACAGAGATCATGTGAGCGAGATCGTGGATATCAGCGACGAGGAAAGAAATGCCTTTATGGCAGACGTGGCCCGGGCGGCGCGTGCCATCCACGCGGCATTCCACCCGGACAAGTTGAATTACGGTGCCTACGGCGATACGGGCTGCCATTTGCACATTCATCTGGTTCCAAAATATAAAGACGGGGATGAATGGGGCGGCACCTTCCAGATGAATCCGGGCAAAACCTTCCTCACCGAGGAAGAATACCGGGAGATGATCGAAAAAATAAAAGCGGAGCTGTGAAACAGAAGCAGGGCGGCAGGCTGCATGGAGGAGAGCCGTCAGAGCGGATAGGTTACAGCGGGGCGCGGGAATCGCATAGGTGGGGAGCGTCTGTTTCTGTGCAGAGGCATTATTCCGTGGGGAGATTGAGAAAACGCTATTTTCTGCTGGAAGAATTAACAGGTTTGTAGTAGAATGGGGACAAAGCTACCGCAGAGCTCTTGCGGTATGCGAGGACAGAAAATTAAAAGGCTATTTGCAGCATTTTGAACCGGTTTTCAAATCATTCATCTGCAAATGAGATTTGTACAGGAGGAGCAGCCGTGGAAAAGGAAATGATCATCGTAATGGATTTTGGCGGACAGTACAATCAGCTGATTGCACGCAGGGTGAGGGAATGTAATGTTTACTGTGAGGTGTATCCGTATACCCTGAGTCCGGACAAGCTCCGGGAAATGAATCCGAAGGGCATTATCTTTACCGGGGGACCGAACAGTGTCTACCGGGAGGAATCTCCGCACTGCCCGAAGGAGATTTTCGAAATGGGCATCCCGATCCTTGGAATATGCTACGGCGCTCAGGTGATGGCATATACGCTTGACGGCAGTGTGACGACCGCGCCGGTCAGCGAGTACGGAAAGACAGAGGTCGATGTGGATAATTCGACTGTTCTTTTTGACGGGGTTGACGCGAAAACGATCTGCTGGATGAGCCACACCGACTACATTGAGCGCGTGCCGGAGGACTTCACGGCCACGGCGCATACGCCGGTGTGCCCGGTGGCGGCGATGGAATGCCCGGAGCGCAGGCTCTATGCGACGCAGTTCCACCCGGAGGTCATGCACACGCAGCAGGGTATGCAGATGCTCTCGAATTTCGTCTATAAAATATGCGGCTGCACGGGAGACTGGAAAATGTCCTCGTTTGTTGATACGACGATCCGGCAGCTGCGCGCAAAGGTCGGCAGCGGCCGGGTGCTCTGTGCTTTGTCCGGCGGCGTGGATTCCTCCGTGGCCGCGGTGCTGCTCTCAAAGGCGATCGGCAGTCAGCTCACCTGTGTCTTTGTCGATCACGGCCTGCTGCGCAAAAACGAGGGAGACGAGGTTGAGGCGGTCTTTGGCCCGAACGGCCCTTATGAGTTGAACTTCATTCGCGTCAACGCTCAGGAACGCTTTTATTCCCGTCTGGCGGGCGCAACCGAGCCGGAGCAGAAGCGTAAGATTATCGGCGAGGAATTCATCCGCGTATTTGAGGAGGAAGCGAAAAAAATCGGCGCGGTGGACTACCTCGTTCAGGGCACGATCTACCCGGACGTGATCGAGAGCGGTCTCGGCAAATCCGCGGTCATCAAATCCCATCACAATGTCGGCGGTCTGCCGGACTGCGTCGACTTCAAGGAAATCATTGAACCGCTGCGCCTGCTCTTCAAGGACGAGGTGCGCAAGGCAGGTCTGGAGCTCGGCATCCCGGAGCATCTTGTATTCCGCCAGCCGTTTCCGGGCCCGGGGCTTGGCATCCGCATCATCGGGGAGGTGACGGCGGAGAAGGTACGAATCGTACAGGACGCGGATGCAATCTACCGCGAGGAGATCGCAAAGGCCGGCGTGGACAAAGGACTCGGGCAGTACTTCGCGGTGCTGACGAATATGAGAAGCGTCGGAGTCATGGGCGATGAGAGAACCTACGATTACGCCGTGGCGCTGCGCGCGGTGACGACGAGCGATTTTATGACGGCGGAGAGTGCACCAATTCCGTGGGAAGTGCTCGGGAAGGTCGCGAACAGGATCGTGAATGAGGTCAAAGGGGTGAATCGGGTGCTGTATGATTGTACGGGGAAGCCGCCGGCGACGATTGAGTTCGAATAAAGGATAGAATCCTGGAAATGCTGATAAATTGGGCATTTCCGGGATTGTTTTATACCTGTTGGCTCTAAAATGGCTGTAATTATTATAATCACTAATTGTTAATGCAAAAAAGCATATTGTCAACATTCCGCTGATGATGGATATGAAAAGGAAAGTCATGATGCGGCTGTGTGCAAAGATTCTGACAGAAACAGAATTGTATGATACAGATATGGAAGTACGGAACCTGATTGATTGGATATGCGTGTCGGAGCAGATTAAAACAAATAACAATGCAATTCGCAATCTGACTAGAGAATATAAGAAGATAGCGCCGGATTGCCGAGGGGGAGTGAGGGAGCAGTTGGAGCGCATGAAAGAACTGTGCAAAGAGCGAAATAATCTGTATGAGAAGCAAAATGACTTGAAAGAGCAGAAACAGAAGATTGAGAAGTCGTTAGAACGGTAAGAGATATGGGATACCCAAACAGTTTATTTAAAAAATGTGGTTAACAATGACAGAATTAAAATTGGCGATTATACAATGTACAACGATTTTGTGCATGAC
>CAMWWR010000054.1 GCA_947178045.1 uncultured Clostridia bacterium | reverse complement strand
TGCCGGCAAGCTCCTCTGCGGCCAGAAGAAGCCTGCGCCTGGCCACATATTTCATCACACTGTCTCCGACGGCTTCCCGGAACAGGCGCTGGTAATGAAATTTGGAGAAATGGACGCCGGCCGCAAGACTTTCCACGGTCAGCTTTTCCTGAATTCGTTCCTCGATCATTGCCAGAGACCGAAAGATCGGATTTTCATTCCTCATGCTTTCCAACCCCCTTGTTTGCTGGTAATGACAGCATACCACAAAGAACGAAGCTTTTCTTGACGAAAAATGCTTTGCAGGAACAAAAGGCTGAGCTGTAACCTTCTGCAGATCGCCTGTTTCTTTTAGTCTTGCAAAAACGGTCAAATACCGGTACAATAGACAGGTAAGGGAGGGCTGGGGATGTACCAGAATATCGTATTTGATCTGTACGGTACGCTCGTGGATATCAGGACGGCGGACGATTCGCCGGAGGTGTTCCGCAGGCTGGCGAAATTTTATACCTTCCGGGGAGCGGCGTATCGCCCGGGGGAGCTGCAAAGCGCATTCCACAGCTATATGGATGCGCAGGTACGGGAGCGCGCGGGCTCTGTGTACCGCGGCACGGGGGAGACGATCGCATTTCCGGAAATTGATGTTGTTCCGATTTTCCGGCGGCTGTTTGAGGATCGGGGCGTCGCCGCGGATGACAGGGAGGCGGAGCTGACGGCGAACTGGTATCGGATTATTGCAACGCGCAGGCTCCGCGTCTATCCGGGCGTTTTTGAACTGTTCCGGGCGCTCAGAGAGTGCGGAAAGGGTATTTACCTGCTCTCGAACGCACAGAGAGCCTACACGGCCGGAGAACTGAAGACGACAGGACTGGAGCCGTGGTTTGACGGCATTCTGATCTCCTCGGACTACGGCTGCCGAAAGCCGGACCGGATATTTTTCGGGGAGCTGACAAGGCAGTTCGGAATTGATCCGGGAGCTTCGCTGATGGTCGGCAACGACGCAGGCAGCGACATCGCGGGCGCGGCCGCCGCGGGGATGGATTCGGTGCTGCTGGCAACCGATCAGGCGCTTGCGGCGCCGGCCGGGGGCGCGGAGAGCACATATACCATTGCGGACGGTGATTTTCGCAGGATAGCACGGCTTCCGGGAGTGCTCCCGGAGCACGGCTGACAGAATTGAGAGGGTGAAGGAATCATGGCAGCACAGCAGAAAAGGACAGGACAGAGCAACAGAAAAAGCACCGGCGGCAGCACCGGAAAAAATACAGGAAGAAATAATTCGGGCAGGAGCTCAGGAGGAAGCAGCAAAAGCCGTGCCTCCGGTTCCGGGCGCAGCGGGAGTCGATCCTCGGGTTCGGGCAGGAGCTCGGGAAGCAGCAGGAAAAACAGCAGGTCGGGCGACCGGCTGACCAATATTCTCCTCGGACTGCTGCTGGTCACGATCGTCGTGCTGGCAGTGATGTTTGCGCTCAGCAAGCGAGGGTCGGATGAGGAAGAAACGCCGACGCCGACGGCGATCTCCGGGCCTCAGGGGAACACCCCGGTTCCGTCGCCGTCGGGCCAGGGGGAGGCGGATGCTACCTCCTCCCCGCAGCCGCCGGCGTCGACTGCTCCGACCGCGGGCGGGGAGCCGCAGGGAAGTACGCCGCTCCCGGAGCCGTCCGGGCCGGAGGATGCGGAGCCGACACAGGAGCCGTCCTTGACGCCTTCGGCGGCCCCGACTCCGACTCCGACTGCGACGGCGGCACAGCCGGGACCGGCAGTCTCTCTGGAGGAGTCGGAAAAGCTGATTGAAAATGCGTTCTGGGAGGCGGGAGAAAATTATCGATTCGAGCTGGCGGACGACGACATGGAGCTTGGGGGCGATATGTATTACCGCTATAAGGTATATTACCGGAATCAGGCGGAGGCCTACGCACTTTTGGTCGATCGTGTGAGCGGAAAGCTGTATTATTATGAAAACGGCGAGCGCACGGAGTTCGACGGCAACCGGCGGGAGCCGGAGCAGGACGATAAAATGACGGCGGAGAAGGCGGCTGAGCTTCTGGCGGATATTCCGGCGTCCTCGCTGATGCTCCCTGCACCGCTCGGCGAGTGCAAGCTCTCTCTGGACAACTGGAAAACGGTGGTTCAGGGAGTGGATTGCTACTGTCTGAATGTATTCTATCGGGACACGCTCGCGGGCAGCATTTATTTCACCGAGACGGCGGATACCGTGTATTATCTGGATGAATTCGGCGAGTTCGTGCGGGTGAGATAAGCCGGGAACGGCCGGCGGCGCGGGCGGCAGGAGAATGCAGAAGCCGGAATGCGAATGGCCGGAGCGATGTGCGAATGCCGGGGGCGGAGCGCAGATAACCGAAGCGGCGGGCGGCAGAGTCGGAAGAGAGAGGTGACAGGATGGCGACGATACGGGATATTTCAAAGCGCTGCGGAGTATCGGTGGCGACCGTGAGCAAGGTTCTGAACGGCTACCGGGAGATCGGGGAAGAGACCCGGCAGAAGGTACAGAAGGCCGCGGAGGAGCTCGGGTATATTCACGGAGAAAGAGTGAAATACTGGAGGCAGCGCGGGGGATATCAGATCGGGCTTCTCCTGTCCACGCTCTCGAATCAGGGACTGAAAAACGAGTATTTCGCGTCCATTTTGTCCGCGTTCCGGCAGGAGGCCACGAAGGCGGGCTATGATATCACCTTTATCGAGCACAATGTGGGGAAGAAGTCCATGAGTTATCTGGAGCACTGCCGCAGCCGGGGCTTTGACGGAGTGTGTATCGTCTGCGCGGATTTTGCCAGCCAGGAGGTGCTTGAGCTGATTAATTCGGAATTTCCGGTCGTGACGATCGATCAGGCGTTCAACGAATCGATCTCGATCCTTTCGGACAATGTGGACGGAATGCGCCAGCTGACGGAATACATTATCTCCCGCGGGCATACGCGGATCGCCTATATCCACGGCACCCATTCAGTCGTGACGCACAACCGGCTGGTAAGCTTTCACAATGTAATGGCGCAGCACGGGCTGGCAACACCGGAGGAATATCTCCTTGCGGGAGAGTACCAGAACGCGGACGTGGCGGAGCGGCTTGCGGGCCGGCTGCTGGACGGCGAAGCTTTGCCGACCTGCATTCTGGCCCCGGATGATTACGCGGCGCTCGGCCTGATCAAGGCCATCAAAAGGAAGGGGTTGCGCATACCGGAGGATATTTCGGTGGCGGGCTACGACGGGATATCCGTCTCGCAGGCGCTTGAGCCGAAGCTGACGACGGTGCGGCAGGATACGGAGCGCATCGGCAGAGAGGCGGCGAAAAGGCTGGTCTGCCTGATGGAGAGCCCGATGACGACGCCGCTGGAGACCATTATGATGCAGACGGAGCTGGTGGAGGGTGAGAGCGTGGGCAGGTTGATTTAAGGATGTGTTGGTTAAATCAGCACGTTCCCGGGAAACGCTGATTAAAGCATTTCCTGCACCGGATTTGCGCTGCAAAGCGGCATATTCCTTAAAAAATATATAAATTTTATGGAGGTTTTTTATGGCAAGGGAATTGAAGAAAAGAAGTGAGGCGGCCAGAGAATATACCTGGGCGACGGAGGATCTGTATGCGAGTGATGAGCTCTGGCGCGCGGATTTTGAAAAGGCGAAAACGTATTTGGGGGTGGCGGAGAAGTACCGCGGCCATCTGGCGGATTCCGCGGAGGCGCTCTATGATTATCTGAAAGGCGCGGACGAGCTGGATATTCTGCTGGACAGCCTCTCAAATTATTCAAGCAGAAAATATGACGAGGATACGACGAATGCGGAGTATCAGGCAATGAATGCGCAGCTGATGTCGTTTTACAGCGAGCTTTTAGCGGCGTTTTCCTTTGTCGAGCCGGAGCTTGTGGCGGTACTGGAGGAGACCTATCAGAAGTTTTTCGAGGAGAAGCCGGAGCTGAAGCTTTATGAGCGAGAGCTTCAGAGAATACTCCGCAAAAAAGAGCATACGCTGTCAGCCGGCGAGGAGAAGCTGCTTGCGGCCGCAGGGGAGATGGGCAGGGTGCCGTCGGATGTGTTTTCTATTATGAACAATGCTGATCTGCGGTTTCCGGTCGTACCGGACGGCGAGGGCGGCGAGATTCGGCTGACGCACGGCAATTATATCCGCCTGATCGAGAACAGCGACCGCGAGGTGCGCAGAGCTGCGTTCGAGGGTCTCTATTCGGTGTACGATCAGTTCAAAAACACGAGCGCGGCGCTGCTTTCCGGACATGTGAGGAAGCAGGTATTTTATGCGAGACAGAGAAAATACGGCTCTGCCATGGAGGCGGCGCTTTATTGGAACGAGATTCCGGTTGAGGTCTACAAAAATCTGATCCGTACCGTGCATGACAATATGGGCCTGATGCACCGCTATATGGCGCTACGCAAAAAAGTGCTCGGCGTGGATGAGCTCCACATGTACGATATCCATACTCCGCTTGTAAGCGGCGCGGATAAGAAGATTCCGTTTGAGGAAGCGAAAAAAATCGTGTACGACGCGCTTGAGCCGTTGGGCAGCGAGTACCGCAGTCACTTGAAGGAAGGCTTTGAAAACCGCTGGATCGACGTCTATGAGAATGAGGGGAAGCGCAGCGGGGCATATTCCGCGGGAGCGAGAAAGCATCCCTATGTGCTTCTTAATTACGCGGATAATCTGGACAGCGTATTTACGCTGGCACATGAGATGGGACATGCGCTTCATTCCTGGTATTCGAATCATACGCAGCCGGTCATCTACTCAAATTACAAAATATTTGTGGCCGAGGTGGCATCAACCTGCAACGAAGCGCTTATGATGCAGCATCTGCTCAAAAACACCGGGGACGAGAAGGAGCGCGCTTATCTGCTCAATCACGCGATGGATGATTTCCGGACAACGCTGTACCGCCAGACGATGTTTGCGGAGTTCGAAATGATGATCCATGAGATGGCGGAGCGCGGAGAGGCGCTGACTGCGGAGGTGCTGAATAAGAAGTATTATGAGCTGAACAGACAGTATTTCGGCAAGGATGTGACGGTTGATCCGCAGATCGCGCTGGAATGGTCAAGAATTCCACACTTCTATTACAATTTTTATGTATATCAGTACGCGACCGGCTATTCCGCGGCAATGGCGCTTTCCGCCAGAATCCTCGCTGAGGGCGAGAGCGCGGTGAAGGATTATATCCGTTTCCTGAGCGGCGGAAACTCAAAGGATGCGCTCTCGCTTTTGAAGCTGGCGGGCGTGGATATGAGCACGCCGGAGCCGATTGAGAAGGCCCTGCAGGTTTTTGCAGGCTATCTGGACGAGATGGAGAAGCTGGCGGAAAAATAATTACAGTTTGGCCGGCGGCTGAAATCAAAGGCTGCTGTCCTGCCGTACTATTCGGCATTAACGGTGATCGTGCATTTTTTCTCAATGCCGCTCGCCGTTTTTGCCGTTATAACGGCCTTCCCCGGGGCTATGGCAGTGACCATGCCCGCCGAGTTGACCTTGCAGACGGCAGGGTTGGAACTGGAGAATTTCAGCTTGTCCGTGCTTTCTGCCGGATTCAGCGAAGGAATGAGCTGAAAGGTCATTCCTGCTGCCAGCGTCTTTGACGAGGCGTTCAGCGACATCGAGACGGACGGGATCACCTGTACCTCGATGGTCTGAACGGTCTTATTCCCGCGATAGTCGGACAGATAAACGGTGTAGAGCCCTTCCTTTTTTACATGAAAGCTGCCAGAGCCGTTTTTCATCGAAACCGTCGTGCCTGCTTTGCCGGAGCGGAAATAGTCGGTATCGTGATTTCCTTCAGCGTACTGAACGAGCCGGAGCCCACTCTGATGATCGGAGGCATTGACATGCACGGTCATGGTATCGCGCAGGAAGGAAACCTGCCAGGAAAGAGCGGCGGTCGGGGCCAGCAGATCGTCCTCCAGCTGGTAGACGATGATGCGCTCGTTTCCGGCGTAGTCGCTCACATAGAAGGTGTATTTTCCGGCCTTGGTCAGCGCGATAGGGGAATCCGGGGTGACGGCCGTCTCTGCGGTGCCGCGGCGGAACGAGCTGAGCTCGCGGACACCGGCGGCATAGCGGACTGTGCGGATTCCCGAGCCTCCCTTGTCCGAGGCGCTCACGGTGAGCAGCAGATTTTCTTTGTCAAAGCCCGGCGTGAAGGTCAGGACAGGAGCGTAATAATCGTGCCGAAGGCCGGAAATTGCCCCCAGAGCTGCCGCGGCGTCGGGGATGCCGGCATATTTGACCTTTCCCTCCAGCTCCGCGATGGGCTTGGCCGTGCCGGTCAGCAGCTCTTTTATGTTCGCCGGATACTGGTGCTGCCCGCAGGAGTACAGAAGCGCCGCGACGCCCGCCGCATGGGGCGCGGCCATCGATGAGCCGGACAGCGAGACATAGCCGCCGACGCAGGTGCTGAAAATGTGGACGCCCGGCGCGGCGATATCGACCGTTGACGGCCCGTAATTCGACTTTGCCGACATCCGGCCGCTCGCGTCGATGAACGTCACGGAGAGAATGTTGTCAAGCGGATAATTGGCCGGATAGACGGGGGAGCTGTCGTTGTTGCTGCCGGAATTGCCCGCGGCGGCAACAAAAAACATATCCGATTCGCGGATCGCCTGCTCGAGAGCTTGGTTGTCCCTAGAGGTGCCCCAGCTGATATTGCAGATATCCGCGCCCATTGCCGTGGCGTACCGAATGGCGCGTACGGCGTTGGCAATTGTGCCGGAGCCGTTTTTGCCGCCGTGTATTTTGAGGACCATGATTTTTACGTCCGCGCAGGAGGCCACTCCCGCGATGCCGACGCCGTTGTCCTTTACCGCCGCGATAATGCCGGCCACATGGGAGCCGTGGTCGTCATTGTCGGTGAGAAGCGTATGTACTCCGTCCTTGTCGTAGTGGCAGACCGTATTGTCGCCGTTGTAGAAATCCCAGCCGTAAATGTCGTCAACAAAGCCGTTATTGTCGTTGTCGATGCCGTCGCCCGGTATCTCGCCCCGGTTGATCCATATATTTGCGGCAAGATCCGGATGGTTTACGTCAACGCCGGTGTCGATGACGGCGACCACGACCTCGCGCGGAGAGGAGACGAGCGACTGGTAGGAATCCCAAGCCTCGGGAATATTCATGTCGATATCCGGGGTGCTGAGTATCGTGGAGGTATTCATATCCGAGATAAAGCTGTAGGAGCCGGTATTATTCAGTCCCCACTGGGCGTTTGAGTAGGCGTCCATAGAGATCGAGGCGAGCTCGATCTCACCGTCGTAGTCGGCCGCGGAGACGCAGCTGCTCGCGCAGAGAAGCCCGAGGATCCGGTCGGCCTCCGAGGCGGGAACATTTATGAGAGCCGCCGAATTCTCATGCCACACGATATCCGCGTCGGGCAGGGAGGCGAGCAGCGCGCCGCATTCCTCCCGGGGAAAGGCCGGGGAGAACAGGACGATCAACCCGGTCATATCCTCCTGCGGCATAGTGGATTCCGCAGGGCAATTTTCGGACGCGCCCGTTTCCGAAGCGGCTCCGGCCGGTCCGTTTTTGGAAGCAGTCTCTGCGGGGTTGGTTATGGGGGAGGTTCCGGCCGGTCCGTTTTTGGAAGCAGTTTCTGCCGCGCCGGTTTCAGGGAAGGCTCCGGCCTCTGCCGCACTCCGGGTGAGGAACAGCGCCGCTGCTGCGGCAAATAATATGTAAGCAATATGGTGTTTTCCTGTACGCATGAAAAAGCCACCCTTCTGTCTGTGCTGTGATCGCCCGGGGAGGCCGTTCGGCCGGCCGCCCCGGAAGCTGAATGCAGTATAGCAGATTGCGGTGGCATTATTTTGTCAAAACAATTACAAATTGTTAAAAAATGATGTCGTTTTTCATTTGTGCCATATCAGCAATAGGAATTGAACATCATGCCGGTATAGATCGAGGTGGAATACGGGTTGGAAAAGCCCGCCCTGGAAAGATTCGGGTAGGCGATAATGATCTTATCCACATACTCCATCGGGTTCAGGGCGATATCCTGCATTTTGCGGGAGAGCTGCGCGAGCAGCCCGTCCGGCTCCTCAAACAGCGCCCTGAGCCGGTTCAGGGTCTCGGGGCTGCGAAGACTCTCGTTGTCGGCGACCAGAGTAAAATCCTCCTGCCGGTGGATACCGGCGAGATTTAATTCCTCCAGTCCCGAGGCAAAAATATGGGTCAGATCGCTCTGAAGACGGGCGGAACGGCGGTTGCCGGCAGGTCCGTTTTTCGTCAGTCCGATCATGGTGTTGTAGCTGTTAAGAAAATCCCCGAGCGCTTTCTCAACCTGATTTCCCGACGCCTCCGGAGAGAGCACGATATCGCCGTATGAAATCTGCTTCAGGTGGATGGTGAGGCTGCGGTTCAGGACAAAATCATTCCGCATATTGCTGAAATCCCTTCCGTTGACGGAAAAATCAGCATTGGAAGGAGGCTGCGCGACGCGGTCAAGTCCGAACCAGTCGACAAGCCCCGGCGCTGCATCCTGCTTTGAATCAGTAATATTAAAAATCAGCTCCTCGCCCTTCGGGGTGCCGGTCTCGTCGGAGGTGAGCACGATGCGGGAAAACTCCCGATCCGCGCTGTCCTCGACGGCCGCATGAATGGCCACGCTGGATTTGTTGATAAAATCGGCCAGCTTTGTCATCACCTCACGGTTTGTCGATAACGAGCTGATCTTGTAGGAAAACTCATAGCTTTCCGAGTCCG
>CAMWWR010000053.1 GCA_947178045.1 uncultured Clostridia bacterium | reverse complement strand
CCTCGTGGCTCCGGCATACCGTACCGGCTACCTGAAAAAAGGGAGCACGGAGCTTTTTTCCGAAAAAAATAAAAATTTCATGACGACGGAATGGTTTCGGCTGGATGAGGGGGAACGATTCCTTGTCATGAGCGGAGATGCGTACAACCGGGCGGTCTGGCAGTTTGCGCTGCAGGACGGCACGGTCGTGACGGATGTTCCGACGGAGAAAAAATACCGCACAAAAACGGGTAAGAAGAGCGGGCTGACCTTTCCCAAGGCGGAGATCCCGAGGGGAGCCGTGCGTGCGCGGGTCTTTTTCGCGAGGAGGGACGACGAGGAGACGCTTCCGCTCGGCGACCGGCTCCAGATCGAGTACGGGCTTGTGCCGACCTTTTTTGAGCCGTACCGCGAGCAGCATTTTCCGGTGGAGGGACTGAAAAAAGGGAAACAGCTGCTGTACTTTGAGGGAAGATGGTATATCACCGGGAAAAAAGGCCGCGATATGGCCGCCGCAGACGGGGCGGAACCGGGTGCCGGGAGAAAAAGCCTGAGACCGGGATTGTTTTCCTCCGGACTCGTGGAGCCCAAGGGCATGCTTGCCGTCGACAGCCGGGTGTGGTTCACGGACGGGAACGGGCGGGAGCTCGAGTTATCGTATTTCGGAGAACCGGCCGAAGCGTTGACAGGACAGATGTTGAGCGCCGGAAAAACGGCAGAACAGCTGCCGGGGTGTGCCGCCGGAACGCCGGAAAACAGTGCGGGAGGCCGGAATTTTCTGAAAACCACGGGCCGCTACGGCGTGAGGATCCGGCGGCGGGACTCTGTGCCGGTATGCGAGCGCATCGGAGATGCGGAGGGGCTGCATTTTAATTATATGCTGGGAGATGAGCCGGCTGCCCCGTACGAAAATGATTTTGACCGGATTTACCCGTGGGGAGCCATGCGGCGCTGCGCAGTTTCCTTCCCGGAGGGAAAAAGGCGGATCGTCTACGAGGGCGAGGAGGGCTATGCCGCGGACGGCTCCGCGGGGGAGGTGATGGTCGAGATTCCGAAACACTATGTGCGGCGGAGGGTGGAGGGCGATACGGAGGAAATATGGATATCCGCCTGCCCGGGAGAGGGATGCGAGACTGATCCGAGCTTTTGTACGCCGGAGGGAGAGCTTGACGCCATCTACATCGGCGCATATTTTGCCGCGGAGGAAAGCGGCGGGGAGGGCGGAAGGCTTGTCTCGAGAGCAGGCAGGCAGGTGTCCATGTACCGCTCTGCCGCGGAATTCTGCCGTATGGCGAAGGCGAACGCAGGCTTTCAGGAGCTTGATCTGTGTGCGATGCTGACCGTGCAGCGGCTGTTCCTGGTTGAGAGCGCCGTGCTCGACTCGCAGTCGATCTTTGAGGGCAATACCTATATGCCTTATATGATTTCGGATAAAATGTCGACCTATTATTCCCTTGATACGGCGGAACGGACGAACAGCATCCGGCTGAAGGACAATTCCATTTCCCGGCGTTATCTGGAAGGGGACGCCGTGGCGGTCATGAACGTGTGGAGTGATTTTTATTCGCCGGAGTATGCCAATACCGGGCGGGTGGTTACCGGGAGGACACAGAGAGATGACGGAAGCGTGGAGATCACCTTTTCGGGCAGTCCGGTCCGGCTGACCGCGCACGGCACCGGCATGTCCGCGCTGCCCGAGCACACGGGCAGCTGCGATGGGCTGTCCGGTGCGACCGGCACGAAAGCGGCGGGACTGCCGGAGAGAGCACACGATGCGTTCCGCTACCGCGGTATTGAAAATCCGTGGGGCGGTATCTGGGTTGTGCTGGACGGCTGCAACGTCACGGGCCGGAGGCTGGAGGTATCCTATCCGGACGGGAGGACGGAGCAGATCGCCTATCTGCTGCCGGAGCAGAGCGTCAGCCTGACGAGCAAAACCTTCGGAGATCCGGAGAATATGTATGTCAAAACGATGGGCTATGACGAAAAAAATCCGCTGATCGCGCTGCCGGCCGAGATCGGGCAGGGGGCGGGCAACTGCTCTTGGTACTGCGATGCGTGGTTCTGCAGCGCGGAGGCCGGAAAGCGCTATGTTGTGACCTTCGGCGGGGCCTGGGACAATATGGGATATGCGGGGCTGTTTTCGTTCCGCGCCTCGTTCACGCAGGATCAGAAAATCACCTTCAACGGAGCGAGGCTGATGTGCCGGGAACGGAGCGCTGGCTGAGAAGCGGTCTGCCGGTTTGCAGCTGTGGAAGCATGACAGGAACGCAGGCCAGAGGGACGCAGGCCGGGGTAGTACGGCGGGAACGTAAGGTGTCGGGAATGAAAAGCAGGACGAGGCGGCAGGAGCGTGAGGCTGCATGGAAATTGATTTGCGGGGTGCGCGGAAAGTGAGGTTGCTATGGTTGTAGGAATGCTGTCGGATATCCGGCATGCGGATATATGTGAGCTGGTACAGCTCTGGGCGATAAACCGGGTGCTGCGCGAGCGGGGGGCCATGCCCGTCGTTCTGCAGTGCCCGGATGCGGAGGGGTGTCTGCCGGAGTTCGCGCTGGAGCAGTTTACGGTCTGCGCCGCCGGACGCCGCAGCCTTGAGGCGTATGGAATTTACAGGCAAATCGGCGGTTTTGTGACGGCAGACAGCGCACTGGCTGCGGCAGGGCAGGAGGACGGGGATTTTCCTTCGGAAGAGACGTCGGCCCCGGAAGGTGCATTCGGCGGGAAGGGCGGTCCTGTCCCGGAGGAAGACTCTGATATGGCAGGGGATTTGGATGAAGCGGAGGTCTCTGACGGGGCAGCGGATTCTGATGAGGCAGAGGATGAGACGGAGATTTCTGACAGGGCAGTAGATTCTGATGAGGCAGAGGATGAAGCGGAGGTCTCTGACAGGACAGCGGATTCTGATGAGGCAGAGGATGAGGCAGAGGATTCTGGCGACGCCGAGACTTCTTCCCCGGCGGACAGGCAGCAGAGCATTGACATAAGGCGTGCGGAGCGGAAAAAGCCGGTTTTTCTGGAGCATCCTCTGCTCCTGCTTCAGCAGGTGAGATATCACGGAATTTCCGAAAAGCCTGCGGCAGGAGGAAAGTATGCGTTTCTCGATATAAGGGAGCAGAGCGAGGAACGAATGGAGCGCGCGGCGCGCCTGTGCCGGGAGATGGGCTTAAGGATGATCGTCTGCGCGGATAACGCCGGCCCGGCCCGGGCCGCGGAAGCACAGTTTGTTCGCTGCGCCCGGCCGGAGAAGTATCTCGGGCTGATCTGGCAGGCGGAGGCCGTGATAACGGACAACTATTTCGGGGCGGTCATGGCGGCGATGCACGAGAAGCCGTTCGCGGTGCTTCCGCCTCGAAAGGAGCAGGAGGCGGAAAGGCTGAGGAGCCTGCTGAACGAGCTGTGCCTGTCGGGGCATCTGGCGGAGGACGGGGAGCTTTCCTCGCAGCAGCTGCGCACGGACAACCTTATAGAGTTTCGCCGTGCCCTGCACGCGATGCGCGACGGACAGCTGGAAATGCTGGAACGCTGCCTCGCCTTTGAGGAGGAGGATATGCTCGTAAAATGTCCGGTCCGGTTGCCGGCCAGCCAGTGCTGTGCCTGCGGTGCGTGCGAGGCCGTCTGCCCGGAGGATGCCATCCGCATGGTGGCGGATCAGCACGGTTACTATTATCCGGTCGTGGACAGGGAGCTTTGTAATGACTGCGGCTGGTGTGCGGAGGCCTGCGTAAAGAAAGGCCGCCGGCAGCTCGTGCAGTACAGCGACGCCACCCTGCCGGAAATCTATGCCGCCGAGGCGCCGAACGAGAGCGGGGCTTACGGCGCCTACAGCGGGATTTTCCGCGAGCTGGTGCACTTTGTCGTGACGCAGAGGCAGGGCATCGTGTTCGGCACACGGCTGAACGAGAGGCACGAGCCGGTGCTTGCCTGGACGGAGAATGAGGACGAGGCGGCGGAGTTCGCCGAGCAGCGTTTCCTGATGAGCCGCACGAGGGAGGGCTTCCGGAAAATAAAGGAGCTGCTGGATAAGGACTGCTTTGTTATGTTCGCGGGGATTCCGTGCGAGTGTGCGGGGCTGAAGAGCTATCTGAAGCGCAATTACCCGAAGCTGTTTGTGTGCGAGTTTCTCTGCCACGGAGCCGCGTCGGAGGAGCTGTTCCACCAGTATATTGCCTTTCTGGAGGAGAAAAACGGGGTGGCGCTGAAGGGAATCCATTTCGGCGAATACCCGGCCGGGGACTATGCGTCGGGCAGGGTCATTCTGGCGGACTACGCTGACGGGTCGCAGTCCAGAAGAAAATACACGAACAGCGCGTACTACCGGATGCTCGAGCAGCAGGCGCTGGTGAACGAGGCGTGCACCAATTGCTCCTACAACGGGAAAAAGCGGGTGGGGGACATCACGCTCGGGGAATTTAAGCGCATGAACTTCGGCGAGGTGCCGGAGGAATGGCGCAGCCGCGCGGTGGTGATCGCGAATACGGAGAAGGGGAGCAGAGTGTTCGCGAGCATCTCGGAACATGTCAGGGCGGAGCGGACGGATTACGACACATTGTTCCGCTACCAGCACCGCAAGACGGCCGCGCTTGTCCGGGAGCGATCCGAGCTGCTTGCAAGGCTTGGGAAAAAGGATTTCCGCGGAATACTGAAGGCGTACGCGAAGCAGGAACGGTGACAGGACATTTGTGGAAAAACGGAAAAAAATATGCCGAAAACCGCCGAAAAATAAAATACTTTGCCAATTGACGGAAGAGTGCTATAATATTAAAATACTTGTTATCGAGGAATAAATATCTGCCAGAAAGGTGAGGATTTTTATGAAGGAACTTAAGGATTATGTGAGGAGTATACCGGATTTCCCGGAGAAGGGCATCATTTTCAGAGATGTGACGAGCGTGCTGCAGGATGCGGACGGTCTGCACCTGTCCATCGACCGGATGCAGGAGTGTCTTGACGGCGTTGATTTTGACCTGGTGGTTGGCCCGGAATCGCGGGGGTTTATCTTTGGCGTGCCGATCGCATATAATATGGGGAAGCCATTTGTGCCGATCCGCAAAAAGGGAAAGCTGCCGTGCGAGACGATCGAGGAGGAGTATGCGCTCGAGTACGGTACGGCGGTTGTCGAGATTCACAAGGATGCGGTGAAGCCGGGTCAGAGGGTTGTCATCATCGACGATCTGATCGCGACCGGCGGCACGACGGAGGCGATGATCCGTCTGATCGAGCGGCTCGGCGGCCAGGTCGTGAAGATCGTATTTCTGATGGAGCTGGCAGGGCTCGCAGGGAGAGATCGTCTGAAGGGGTATGACGTTGCCTCCGTAATCTGCTACGACGGAAAATGACAGGTGAGGTCAAACCATTGCGATAAGGCTTCTTTGTGGAGGGAATCATGGACGAGAGGAAAAGCGGTGAGCTGCCGGAGACGCAGGCAGAGGAAAAACAGAACAGGAGAGCTCCGGAGCAGGAGGGGGCGGCCCGCGGCGCGGAAAAAAAGCTGTGGGGCGTCGTGCCGAAGGACTTTACTGCCGTGGAGGAGCTTCACGAGCTTTTGATCCGGACGATCCGGAATTATCGCCCTTCTACCGATCTGTCCACTGTTGAGAAGGCTTATCAGGTGGCGCTCGACGCGCACCGGGACCAGAAAAGAAAGTCCGGCGAGCCGTATATCATCCATCCGATCTGCGTCGCCATTATTCTGGCGGAGCTGGAGCTGGATAAGGAGACGATCGTTGCCGGCATTCTGCACGATGTCGTCGAGGATACGGTGCTCACGATCGACGAGCTCAGGGAGCAGTTCGGCGAGGAGGTTGCTCTGCTGGTGGACGGCGTGACGAAGCTGACCCAGCTGAATTATTCCAAGGATAAGGTGGAAATTCAGGCGGAAAATCTCCGGAAAATGTTTCTGGCGATGGCAAAGGATATCCGCGTCATTATGATAAAGCTGGCCGACCGCCTGCACAATATGCGCACGATGCAGTACCAGACGCCGGAGAAGCAGATTGAGAAATCGCGCGAGACGATGGATATTTACGCGCCGATCGCGCAGAGGCTCGGCATTTCCAAAATCAAGATCGAGCTGGACGATCTCTCGCTCAAATATCTTGAGCCGGGGGTATACCAGGAGCTCGAATCCAAGCTTGCCTCCCGCAGGGAGGAGCGCGAGGCCTTTATCGCCAACATTATCGGCGAGGTGAGCGAGCAGATCCGGGAGGCCGGCATTGAGGCGAAAATTGACGGCAGAGTCAAGCATTTTTTCAGTATTTATAAAAAGATGGTGAACCAGCATAAGACGCTGGAGCAGATCTATGATATTTTTGCGATCCGGATCATCGTGGATTCCGTGAAGGACTGCTATGCGGCGCTCGGCGTGATCCACGAGATGTATAAGCCGATCCCGGGGCGCTTTAAGGACTATATCGCGATGCCGAAGGCGAACATGTACCAGTCGCTGCACACCACGCTGATCGGGCCGAAGGGGCAGCCGTTCGAGATCCAGATCCGCACTTGGGAGATGCACCGCACGGCGGAGTACGGCATCGCCGCGCACTGGAAATACAAGGAGGCGCAGAACGGAAAAACGCCGGAGCGCACGGAGGAGGAGAAGCTGACCTGGCTGCGCCAGATTCTCGAGTGGCAGAAGGAAATGTCCGACAACCGCGAATTCCTGAGCCTTCTCAAGGACGATCTCAATCTGTTTTCGGACAGCGTGTACTGCTTTACACCGACCGGCGACGTGAAAAATCTTCCGGCCGGCTCCACGCCCGTGGATTTCGCGTACAGCATCCACAGCGCCGTCGGCAACAAGATGGTCGGAGCCCGCGTGAACGGAAAGCTGGTGACGTTCGATTATGTGATCCAGAACGGCGACCGGATCGAGATTATCACCTCGCAGAATTCCAAGGGGCCGAGCAGAGACTGGCTCAGCCTTGTGAAAAGCACGCAGGCAAAAAACAAGATCAATCAGTGGTTCAAGGCCGAGCTCAAGGAGGACAATATCCTGCGCGGCAGGGAGATGATCGCGGCCTACTGCAAGACAAAAAATATCGTGCTCAGTGATCTGCTGAAGTCGGAGTATATGGAAGCCTGCATGCGCAAATACGGCTTCCGCGACTGGGATTCCATCTACGCCGCGGTCGGGCACGGCGGCCTCAAGGAGGGCCAGATCGTCAACAAGCTCGTGGAGGAATATGAGAAAAAGCACCGGAAGGAGCTGACCGACGAGAAGGTGCTCGAGGCGATCTCCGAGAATAAGAGCGAGCGCCCTGCGCCGGTCAGCGCAAAGGGCGGCATTGTGGTGCAGGGCATCCACGACGTCGCGGTGCATTTCTCCAAGTGCTGTTCGCCCGTGCCGGGCGACGAGATTGTCGGCTTTGTCACGCGCGGGAGGGGCGTATCCGTCCACCGCACGGACTGTGTCAATATTATCAATCTCTCGGAGGAGGAGCGGGCGCGGCTGATCGACGCCGAGTGGAGCGAGCAGGACGGGAAGGACGAGAGCGAGCTCTACAATGCGGAGCTCAGGATATACACGAACAATCAAAGCGGTGTTCTGCTCGATGTTTCCCGGGTATTTACAGAAAACAAGATCAATATCGGCTCGATGACGGTGCGCACGAACAAGCAGGGGACGGCGACCATCAGCGTGGGCTTTGAGGTTCATGGCAAGGAACAGCTGACGGTGCTGATTTCAAAGCTGCGTGGTATCGAGAGCGTGCTGGACGTGGAAAGGACAACGGGATGAAAATCGAGAAATTTGTGGTCGGAGCGGTTATGACGAACTGCTATGTCGTCTCGGATGAGGAGACGGGGGACGCGGTCGTCATCGATCCGGGCGGCGGCGCGGCAAAAATATCCGCCTGTCTGAAAGCGGAGCAGCGGAAGGTACGCGCGATTCTGCTGACGCACGGACATTTCGATCATATTATGGCTGCAGAGGCGCTGCGAAGGGAATTTTCCGCGAAGGTGTACTGCTCGGAGGGTGATGCGGAGCTGGTGCAGGACCCGGTGATGAACGTCGGAAGGATGTTCGGGATGGAGTGTACGATTGCGGCGGACGGTACGTTCCGGGACGGGGAGACGCTGCAGTTCGGCTCGCTTTCCTGCCTTGTGATCGCGACGCCGGGGCATACGGCGGGCGGCGTATGCTTCTATTTTGAATCGGAGGGCGTTCTGTTTTCCGGCGATACGCTGTTTTTTGAGTCGGTCGGGCGCACGGATGTCCCGACGGCAAACGAGCGCACGCTGCTGTCCTCGATCCGGGACAGACTGCTTGTGCTGCCGGAGGAGACGAAGGTCTGCCCGGGCCACGGAGCCGCGACGACGATCGGTTATGAGGCGGAAAACAATCCGTTTCTGGCGGGGGCATGGTGAGAGATATGCCGCTTTGCAGCACAGATTCGGCGCTGGAAACGCTTTAGTCAGCGTTTCCATAAATTTTGAAAAAGAGGATTTCGGCGGGACAGATGATGAGGATAATACTGTGGGGGCAGGACTTTGAGCAGGAGATCAAGCCGCTGATCAAGGCGTTCTTCCCCGGGGCGGAATTTCAGGTAGAAAAAGAGGAATGGGCAGGCGGCGAGGTACAGAGCGCCGCCCGGTTTCTGGAGGCGCTGCAGGAGGACACAGCCTGCCGGGACTATGCATTTCTGCTGTACCCGACGGAGGGCTATGTCGCGGTGCGCTGCGGGGACGGCTGGCAGGCGGCGGAGTTCCACGGTGTTTCGCCGGAGGCGGAGCGGAAGGAATACCGCAACACCATGATGCGGGAGCTGTACCGCCTTCTCGTGCGACAATGCGGGAGGGAGCTGCCCTGGGGCATGATG
>CAMWWR010000052.1 GCA_947178045.1 uncultured Clostridia bacterium | reverse complement strand
GGGCACGACGCCCGCCCCGGAGGCTACCGCCACGCCGACGCCCGAGCCGAAAAAGCTCGTGGTGCCGCCGCTGATTGACTACGAGACGCTGTGGCTTGTCGTGGACGGGAACGGGAATCAGAAGGTTTATTATACGGACAAGGAAAAAAGCGGCTGGACCGAGGCCTTCATGGCGGCCGATAAAAAGTTTCACATCGATATTTCCTGGCTCAAGAGCACAGGGGAAACGACGGTGCTGCTCAAGGGCGATGTCTGCGACGAGATCGTAAAGCTCACCCTGCCGGCAAAATACACGAAGCTGAAGGCGAAGTTCAACAAGGCGAACGGCACCATCGACATCACCAATATACCGGACGGGGTCACCACGTTCCAGTGGAGAAAAGCGACCTCCTACGAGTGGCATACGGCTCAGATCGCGGACGCGTCAAAGGTCGGCTCCGCATTCTGGTACGAGCTTGAGAAGATGAGAGTCTCCGGAGCGGCGCTGTATCTGCGTTTGCCTCCGGTGCAGGGAAAGGCGGCAACAGACGGCACGTTCGTGAACGGTTCAAGGCCGGGCAAGGAGATCAAGGTCAGCGTCGCGAAGCGAAGCAACGCGCCGAAGCTGAAGGTTGACGTGACGAAGCTGACGGTAAGTACCAAGAAGACGATGGAGTATTCGCTCGACGACGGTGTGACCTGGAAGCAGGCAGAGGACAAAATGGAGCTTTCGAAGCTCGCTCCGGGCGCGCTGGGATCAGGCGCGAAGTCGGTAAAAATAGCGTTCCGCACGGCGGCGACGTCGAAGAACGGTTATTCCAAGACGGTCTACCTGACGATTCCGGCTCAGGCGGCCGGTCCGGTGATCGGAACAGCGCAGGGCGCGGAGGTTGTCTATTCCTCGGACAGCGCGAAATTTTACCTGACCTTTTCCAAAGCCTCGAAGGATGTGAAATATGAGTATACGGTCGTGCAGTCGGGCGCTACGCTGAATGCTTTGAAGGCGTCCTGGAAAGCGGTATCGAGCAGCAAGCAGATCTCGGTATCCGCGAAGACGGCGCCGGCCGGCTCTACCATCTATGTCCGGAAGAAGGGAACGAGCGAGACGAGCAAGCTTCCGCTTGAGCTTCCGTCCGCGATGACTGCGATCGTGGTGAGCTACACGCAGAGCGCTGCAAAGTAACGGCCCGGTGGTGAAGGTTTTGATTCCGGGATTTACGGTTTGCCGTTAAAAGAGCTCCGCGGCTGCGGAACCTTCTTGAAAATTGAAAAGCCCTGCGGCGACGGATATTCCCGTTGCCGCAGGGCTTCTTTGAGGTTTTTACTCGACCGTCACCGATTTCGCCAGATGCCGCGGCTGGTCGACGTCAAGGCCGCGCAGATAGGATGTGTGATAGGCGATCAGCTGCAGGACCACGGCGGCAGCGAACGGAGCGAACCAGTCATCCGTCGCCGGAAGGTCGATGCGGTAATCGTACTGCGATTCCTCGACAACCGCGTCCGCGGCGGTGACGAGAATCACAAAGGCTCCGCGCGCGCGCACCTCCTTGATATTGGAAACCATTTTTGGCAGCACGTCGTGCTGCGTTGCAAGCGCAATCACCGGAACGTCCGCGGTGATCAGCGACAGGGTTCCGTGCTTGAGCTCCCCGGCCGCATAAGCCTCGGAGTGGATATACGAGATCTCCTTGAGCTTGATGGAGCCCTCGCAGGACAGGGCGTAATCCATGCCGCGGCCGATGAAAAACAGATCGGATGCGCGGGTGAGATGGCGGCTGAGCTTCTCGGTCACTTCCTTCATCTCCAGCACCCGGTGGATCGACGGAATCATGGAGAGCAGGCCGTCCGTGCGGGCGGAGCATTCGGCGGCGGTCAGCCGGCCGTTCGCGAACGCGGCGCGGAACGCGATCAGATAAAAGGCGGCGAGCTGAGCCGTGTAGGCCTTCGTGCTCGCGACGGCGATCTCGGGGCCGGCGTGCGTATAAAATACATGCTCGCTCTCGCGGGCGATGGACGAGCCTTTTACATTGACAATGGAGAGTGTGCGCGCTCCGGCCGAGCGTGCGAGCCGAAGAGCGGCCAGCGTATCGGCAGTCTCGCCGGACTGGGAGACCGTGATGACAAGCGTGTTCTCGTCGAGGATCGGATCCTGATAGCGGAATTCCGACGCGATATCGACGGTTACCGGGATGCGGAGAAGCCGCTCAAACAGCACCTTGCCCATCATTCCGGCGTGCATCGCCGTACCGCAGGCAGTAATGATGATGCGCGAAAGCTTCTGGAAGACCGAGTCCGGGATGCAGTCCGCCGAAAAATCCGGGAGGGTGTAAACCGCGCCGTTCTCGTGATATTTGATGATGCGCGGCGTGATGGTGCGGGACAGGGCCTCCGGCTGCTCGTGGATCTCCTTTTCCATATAATGCTTAAAGCCGTTCTTCTGCGCCGAGGACACATCCCAGGTCACGGTCTGATAATCCGGAAACGACGGCGTGCCGTCCGCGCCGGTCAGCGCGATGCCGTCCGCGTTCAGGCGGGCAATCTGATTTTCTTCAAGCACAAAATAGTCCTTGGAATAGCGCAGCAGCGCCACCATATCTGACGCGATGATCGAGCCGGCCTCGCAGTGGCAGGCGACGAGCGGGCTGCCCTTGCGGATGCAGTAGATTGTTCCCGGCTGGTCCGCGAACAGAATGCAGAACGCGTACGCGCCCTCCAGGCGTGCGGCCGCCGCGCGGATGGCCGCCTGGGCGTCCCCGTCGTAGAGACTGTCGATGAGCATCGCCGCGATCTCGCTGTCGGTCTGGGAAACCGGCGTTCTGCCGGTTTTTTCCAGCTCCTCGCGCAGCGCCAGATAATTTTCGATGATCCCGTTGTGGATGAGCGTGACCCTGCCGCAGGTGTGAGGGTGAGCGTTCGTCTGCGATACGCCGCCGTGCGTCGCCCAGCGGGTATGGCCGATGCCGCAGGACGAATTCAGGCCGGGCGGCAGGCAGGCCTTTAAATTTGCAACCTTTCCGACCGTTTTCACGGTGGTGATGCCGTTCTGCGTAAAGCAGGAAATGCCCGCGCTGTCATAGCCGCGGTATTCCAGCTCGGCAAGGCCGTCAAGAAGTACGCCGGCGGCGTTCCGGCCTCCGGTAAATCCGATGATTCCACACATAATATGCCTCCATGCTGCGTCCTTTCTGGGAAGGCAGCGCGCAGCGGAGGGCCCGGCGCAGCACGGATCCTCCGGGAAATGCAGACGGCAAAGCAGGCCGTGCGAAAGACGGCGGGCTGCCGGCAGTCAGATTTCCCTGCCTTCAATTCGGAAGCAGGCCGCACAAAACAAAGCCCTCCGGATAAGAGCCCGCGCTCCGGGAGGGCACGCTTGTGCCGACTGCTCCTTACAAATCGGAAACCGGCTCGTCTGTGCATCGGAAAAAACGGATACCGCTCTGATTGTGCCGCCTTTGTCTGGCGGTTGCCCGCTGGTTTCACGGCACATAACACGTTCAGAACCATGGAGGAGTCCCCGCCGAAATTTCGAACGCTCCTCACCTCGTCAACCTGCGGAAGCCCCGGAAAGCGGAGTCCGGCAGGTGCATGGCGCTAATTTTATCCCTTTCCGGACAACCCCGACGCCGAATGACCGATGCGGCAGACGCCTCATTTCGACGGAAGAAAAAACGTGCCCGGCGGGAAAACATTTCTGTTGCTGATAATGGTATCATGAAAACAGCGTGAAATCAAGGGTATTCTTATTTTATGACGCGCGGACCGGGTCGGTTACCTTATCGCCGGATTGCTTTTTGAAAAACGATATGATACAATACTTCCAGATTATAAAAAGCCGCACCGGCGGCAGAATGAGAGGACATTTTATGTATACTGTCGGATTAAAAAAGGTAGTGGAAAAAATGAATCTGGAAAACTGCACTCCGGAAATCGACATTTCCGGAATCCGGATCACCCAGCCGGAGATTAACCGCCCGGCACTGCAGCTGACCGGCTTTTTCGACTATTTTGATTCGGACCGCGTCCAGATCATCGGGAACGTGGAGTACGCGTTTATGCAGAAGATGGAAAAGGACCACGGCATCGGCATTATGAGAAAGCTTATGAGCTTTAACGTACCGTGCATCGTGTTCTGCCGCAGCATTGAGGTGTCGGAGGAGATCCGCCAGCTCGGCGTGGAGTCCGGCGTGCCGATCTTCCGGACCGCCAAGACGACCTCCTCCTTTATGGCGGAGATTATACGCTGGCTCAATGTGGAGCTGGCGCCGCGCATTTCGATCCACGGTGTTCTCGTCGACGTTTACGGCGAGGGAATTCTGATCACCGGCGAGAGCGGCATTGGAAAGAGCGAGGCGGCGCTTGAGCTGTTAAAGCGCGGACACCGCCTTGTCACGGACGATGTTGTCGAGATCAAGAAGGTCAGCGACGACACTCTGATCGGCACGGCTCCGGATATCACAAGACATTTCATCGAGCTTCGTGGCATCGGCATCGTCGACGTAAAAACGCTGTTCGGCGTGCAGAGCGTGAAGAATACGCAGTCCATCGACCTTGTCATCAATCTGGAGGAGTGGAACAGGGACAAGGAGTACGACCGGCTGGGCCTGGAGGAGCAGTATACCGAGTTCCTGGGCAATAAGGTTGTCTGCCACAATATCCCGATCCGCCCGGGCCGCAATCTCGCGATTATCTGCGAGACGGCAGCGGTCAACTACCGTCAGAAAAAGATGGGCTACAATGCCGCACAGGAGCTGTACAAGCGCGTGACAAGCAATCTCATGAAAAAAGGCGACGAGGGCGGGGAAGAATAGAATATATAGGTGGCGATTAATTATCGCCACCTGCGCCGAGCACAAGTCGCTTGCGACATCTACCGATTTGTGCGAGTGCACATCCCCCCGGAGGGCCTATAATATCTGGCAATTATTTAATGCCAGATATATAGAAGCGAAGCGGCAGAGCATCGGAAAGAGAGGCTGAAATGAGCAAATATATTTTCGGAATCGATATCGGCGGCACGACCGTCAAATGCGGATTTTTTACGGCGCAGGGGGAACTCCTGGAAAAATGGGAGATCCCGACGCGCAGGGAGAACAAGGGTGAGAACATACTGCCGGATGTAGCTGGGACGATCCGGAACAAGCTTGAGGAGCGCGGGGTAAAAAAGGAGGAGCTCGCCGGCGTCGGGGTCGGGATTCCGGGACCGGTGCGCTCGGACGGCACCGTGCTGAAATGTGCAAATCTCGGATGGGGCATCACCCGGGCCAACCAGATTCTTGAGGAGCTGACAGGGCTGCCGGTGCGGGTGGCAAACGACGCGAACGTCGCGGCGCTCGGCGAAATGTGGAAGGGCGGAGCAAAGGGCTATGAGGACGTCGTTATGGTGACGCTCGGAACCGGCGTCGGGGGCGGCGTCATTATCGGAGGCAGGGTCGTTGCGGGCAGCAACGGAGCGGGCGGCGAGATCGGCCACCTTATCATCAATCCGGACGAGACCGAGCTGTGCGGCTGCGGCGGGCACGGGCATCTCGAGCAGTACGCCTCCGCGACCGGGATCGTGCGCCTGGCGAAAAAACGCCTGGCGGAGGATGACGCGCCGACAGAGCTGCGGGACTTTGCGGAGCTGACGGCGAAGAATATTTTTGACTGCGCGAAGGAGCAGGACGAGGTTGCCTGCGGGCTGGTGGACCTGCTGGGCAGCTATCTTGCTGCGGCGCTCCGGCACATTGCGTCGGTCGTTGATCCGCAGGTGTTCGTGATCGGCGGCGGCGTTTCCAAGGCGGGCTCCATTCTGCTCGACGCGGTCGAGAGACATTACGGCGAGAATCTTCTGTATGCGCTCAAAAATAAGGAGTTCCGCCTCGCTCAGCTCGGGAACGACGCGGGCATTTACGGGAGCGCGAGGCTTCTGATCGACTGAAGAGCGGGAACGGAAGGCGGAACGGTTTCTAAGGAAACGCTTTAATCAGCGTTTCCCTAAAAATTCCCGGTGCGGCGGAGGGTGGGAGAAGGGCCGCGCGGGACAGATATGCCGAATCGGGCGCGAAAAAGAGCGGAAAAGACAGCAGATTTTACAAAAATAAAAATCCGGGATTGAAAAGATAGCGGATTGCATAGAATCATGATATAACTATATTTGGTGTCATCGGCCGCAGTACCGCGGCTGAATTTCCAATGATTTTCCAAATAAGGGGAATGGAAGGAATATCTGGTGAAGCAGGATTTTTTCGATAGGTTATCGGAGGTTGTGGACTGCGGACAAATAAAAAGGAACGAATTACTGAGCCGCCACACCACCTTCCGAATCGGCGGCCCGGCGGATTTTTTTGTCGAGGTGAAAAGCGCCGCGGAGACGGCGGGGGTTCTGGCGCTGTGCCGTGAGGAGAAAATGCCCTGCCTGCTGATCGGCAACGGGAGCAATCTTCTCGTCTCGGACCGGGGCTGCCGCGGCGTTGTGGTCAGGCTGGCGGGAGAGCTTTGCGGCGCGGAATTCGAGGAGGACGGGGAAAGGCTTACGGCGCGGGCCGGCGCGGGCCGGGCGCTCACGCAGTTCGCGAGGGAGATCGCGGCGCATGGCGGGGCGGGTTTTGAGTTTGCGGCCGGCATACCGGGCAGCGTCGGCGGGGCCGTCTATATGAATGCGGGCGCTTACGGCTCGGAGATGCGGGATTTTCTGACCGGCGCGCGCGTGCTGACCGGGGAGGGGGAGCTTGTGTTCAAAACGGCGGAGGAGCTGGAGCTCGCCTATCGGAGCAGCCGGCTGCAGCGGGAGGACTGGTATGTGCTCGAAGCGGAATTTTCCTTCCCGCGGGCCGAGCCCGAATCGATCCGGAGGAAAATAGAGGAGCTGGCGAAGAAGCGCGCGCAGAAGCAGCCGCTGGAATATCCGAGCGCCGGCAGCACCTTTAAACGCCCGGAGGGGCATTATGCAGGAAAGCTGATTATGGACGCCGGGCTGGCAGGCCTGCGCGTCGGCGGCGCAGAGGTGTCGGAAAAGCACTGCGGCTTTCTGATTAACCGGGGCGGAGCGACCGCATGGGACGTACTGCGGCTTGCGGACCGGGTACAGAATGCCGTGCGGGAAAAATACGGAGTGACGCTGGAGCTGGAGGTGCGTCTGGTCGGCGATTTTGGAGGCTGACGCCGGCGGATCGGCCGGATTGTGGAGGCGGGTATGAGATTCGTGATTGTGACAGGAATGTCGGGAGCGGGGAAAAGCTCCGTATTGAAAATGCTTGAGGATGCGGGATATTTTTGCGTCGATAATCTGCCGGTGCCGCTGATTCCCACCTTTGCCAGGCTCACCGTGAAGGAGAGCCCCAATATCAGCAAGATCGCCCTCGGAATCGACATCCGGAACGGGCAGGCGCTCGGGGAAGCCGAGGAGGTGCTGAACGCGCTTGAGCAGGAGGGCTATTTGTACGAGATCGTATTCCTCGAGTGCAGCACGCCGATCCTCGTCAAACGATTCAAGGAGACGAGGCGGACGCATCCGCTCTCGGGGGCGGGGCGCATGGACCGGGGAATCGAGGAGGAGAGAAAGCGGCTCGGCTTTCTCAAGTCCAGGGCGGATTACATCCTCGATACAAGCCAGCTGCTCGTGAGAGAGCTGAAAACCCAGATTGATCATATTTTTGTTGAGAACGGTACTTATCATAATTTCTTTATCACGATACTTTCCTTCGGCTTTAAGTACGGCATACCGGAGGATTCCGATCTTGTTTTTGACGTGCGATTTCTGAAAAACCCGTATTATGTGCCGGAGCTGAAGAAGCTGACCGGGAAGGAACAGTGCGTGCGGGACTATGTGCTTTCCTCAACGGCGGCTTATCCGTTTTTGGACAAGCTGGAGGATATGCTGAAATTTCTTATCCCGGGCTATATTGCCGAGGGGAAAAATCAGCTTGTCGTCAGCATCGGCTGCACCGGCGGAAAGCACCGGTCGGTGACCATTGCCTACGAGCTGGAAAAACGTATGGAAAAGACGGAATACGGCGTAAAGACGGAGCACCGCGATATTTTGAAATAGGGGAAAGGCTATGTCATTTTCGTCAAAGGTAAAGGAAGAGCTTGCGGCGGTGGACGATGCGGGCAGGCATTGCTGGCTGGCAGAGCTCGCGGCAATCACCGGCGCCTGCGGGAGACTGCAGTTCGAGCAGGGAAGCGCGGTCTGCCTGGAGCTGCACACGGAAAACGGGGCCGCCGCAAGAAAATGCTTTACATTATTGAGAAAAACATTTAATATAGAGAAGATGGAGACTTCCGCCGTGCAAAGCGTCGCAGTCGGAAAGAGCTCCGGACGTATCATGCGGATCACCGGGCGGGAGCAGGCAGCTGCCATAGCGCAGGCAATCAAGGCTGTCCCGGCGGCGGACTCCGCGGCATCCTTTTCGATCAGCGGTCTGGTCGCACAGAACACCTGCTGCAAGAGAGCGTTCATAAGGGGCGCGTTTCTGGCGGCGGGCTCGGTTTCCGATCCGGAAAAGGCCTATCATTTTGAGGTCGTGTATTCTGAGAGAGGGCGGGCAGAGCAGCTGAAGGATATAATCAATTCCTTCTCCATGGACGCGAAGATCATCCTGCGCAAGAGGTATTATGTCGTGTATGTGAAGGAGGGGGCACAGATCGTCGACCTGCTGAATATCATGGGAGCGCATATTTCCCTGATGAATTTCGAGAACATCCGCATTTTGAAGGAGATGCGGAATTCCATCAACAGACAGGTGAACTGCGAAGCGGCGAACATCCATAAGACGGTGCGCGCGGCGTCCAGGCAGATCGACGACATTATATATATCAGGGACAACATGGGATTTGACGGGCTGGCTGAGGGACTGGAGGAGACGGCAAGAC
>CAMWWR010000051.1 GCA_947178045.1 uncultured Clostridia bacterium | reverse complement strand
CCACTCAGGACATTATAGCACAAAATGTACTTAAAATATACTTAAATTGAGTTTTTGAAGAAAGGAATTTATATGGATAAAGATAAACACTTAGGATTACGGATTGATTCCGATACTCACGAGAAATTAAAGAGTCTTGCAGAATTTGATGGCCGCTCTATTAACGGAGAAGTTCTGTACTTGATACGACAGGCAATTCTACAACATGAGCAGATACATGGGAAATTGGTATCTCGTTGATATAAGGCTCCTGCCAAAAGATATTGACAAATTATTAAAGCTTGCCTCTAAAGCTGAATGTATAGAGCTTTTCACTAACCGCATCTTTGGGGAATGAGTAAATTTCAACTCTGGTCATATTTTCATAAGTAATAGATGCCGTCAAATATTTCAGATTAATACTTCTCGACACAAAACGGACAATTCTGTAGGTATTCCAGTGCAGAATTGTCCGTAAAATGAAGTTTATCAAAGCAAGCAACATATAAGCGTGGTGTTGTCATATCTAATGCCGTATCTTTAACTATGTGAAACCCCTGTTTCCCACTTGGACACTGCCCCCCCCGTGACACCCATCTCGCCGGCGAGAGCTTCCTGCGTAATATTATGCTTTTTGCGCAGCGCGGAAATCTGTTTTCCTACATTCATTATGAAATGCCTCCTTTTTGTCCTCTATACGTTTCCTGTGATTATTATAGCGCTATGGGCTTATTATAGAGGATGCCGCACAAAGACACAATGGAGCTTCAGGAAATGATTTTTCCCGGCAGGAAAGAACCCTGGGACAGAGGCGAGCGCAGAAAAAACCGGGAGCTGTAGCCAGCTCCCGGCCATAATCTGAAAAGCTCTGATTTTCGGATTACTCCGCAGTCGCGATGATCTTCTTCTTGTTGTACGAGCCGCATGCCTTGCATACTCTGTGCGGCATCATCAGCGCTCCGCAGCTGCATTTAACAAGGTTCGGCGCAGTCATCTTCCAGTTTGCCCTGCGGCTGTCCCTTCTCGCCTTGGAATGTTTATTCTTTGGACAAATTGCTCCCATCGTTACACCTCCTTAAAATTATTGAAAATATCCCGGATGGCCGCCATCCTCGGATCAGGCGTTGCGCGGTCACAGCCGCATTCGCCGTCGTTCAGGTTGGCTCCGCATACCCTGCAGATGCCCTTGCAGTCCTCCCTGCAGAGTATTTTTGCCGGAAAATCGACCAGCAGCTCCTCAAAAATAAGCTGGTCAACATCCAGGTCAAAACCGGAAATGTAATATAGCTCGTCTAATTCTTCCGCGCGCTCCTCCCCGGTCTTCGAAAAATCGATCTCCCGGCTGTAACGGATATCAAACGGAAGCTCAACCTCCTCCAGACACCGGTCACACGGAGCAGACAGAACGACCTGCGCCTCCAGCCTGATGCAGACCCGCTTTGCAGCCGGACTGCTCAGCGCGACCCGAACCTCGGATTTGCGAAGCACCTCATACGCCACGCCGTTTCGCTCGAACACCGAGAATTCCAACGGCACGGACAGCTCGGTAACTCCCTCTCTGCGATTCATAATCTCCGCCAGGCTGATCCGCATAAATCTCTCCCGTCTCACACACACGAGGGCGCAAATACACCCTCAAAAATAGACACTGCTAGTATTATACTTAGGGGTGCGCGGTTTGTCAACTTATTTTTTATACTCCCTGCAGCCCCTGCTGTGTGTCAGGTTCTTTTTCTGTTCCGCCGTACTTTTTCCTGCAATATACCACAATTCCGGCCCACATTCCAAACCCGACCAGGGACAGCGCGATCCCGGCCGCAAGCCCTGGCGTGCGGTAGCGCAGCTCGATCTCGTGCGCCCCCGCCTCAAGCTCCAGCGCACAGAACATCGTGTTTGCCTGTAAAAGCTCCCGCTTCTCTCCGTCGACATAAGCGCTCCAGCCGCTTGAATACGGGACGGCAAGCACGAGCAGCTTCGGCTTCTCGAGCTGTATTTTGCCGGTCACGCGGTTTGAGGCATACACCCGGTTGTCGCTGTAGGTATCGACCTGCGTGAGCACTTCTCTTCCCAGCTCCTGCACGGCGCTTTGGTAAAGCTCCATCGGCTGGCACACGATCTCCATCCGCTCAAAGCGGTAGATGCCCACCGTCGGAAATTTCAAGGTTATCGACACCTTCGCCGTCCCGCTGTAGCAGAGATTGATATAAAAATCATGCCGGTTGCTGTAATGCTCGTGCGATTCCCCAAGGTATTTGAAGGACTTTTCAATCGTGTTTCCGTCCGCGTCCGCCGCGCTCACCTGCATGGTAAAGACCTGTTCCTCCGCCCAGTAGCGGTTGCCCTCGACAGGAACGCCCTCATACGTCAGCCCGTAGAGCGCCAGATAGGTCTCGCATTCCGGCAGGCCGGCAAATTCAAAGGTCAGCGCGGCATTTTTCTTTTTGACAATAAAACTTCCGTCCTCTCCCCGGCTTATCTGCTTATCCTTCCAGACAAGCTCGTACGGAACGCTCTGCGCGGTTGAGACCGGGGTGACCCGCGCAAAGCTCTCCGGCTCCTCCTCAAGCACGACGCCCTGCAGCATGGCCTCCTGCTTTGCCCGCACGTCAAGCGCCTCGTATTCCTCCCGCGGGATCCAGCCGTCGTAAGTGTAGCCGAGCGGCAGCGCGTACGAATTCCGGGAAACCACATACTTCTCCACAGCCTTCCCGTTCAGCGCCGGCTCATAGCCGTAAGGCACATACTTTCCCGCCTCCTTTTCCGTGGTCGTGTGGTATTTCACTCCGGCAAGCGCGCAGAGCATCGTCCGGTCGTCCAGCCCCAGGTAGTTGTAGCCCAGATGCTCCGAAAGCGCCTGTTCCGCGATATAGTCCGCAATCAGCCCGTTGCCCAGACTCCAGTAAAACTGCGTGTTGGACAGGCCGTAGCGCAGGGAGGCATTCGGGATCAGATCGCGTCCGGTGTACCGGAAAAATTCCGTCTCATCCGCACTCGCCCGCCGGACGGCATACGATTCGGAGGTCGCAAAGTTCGGGTAAAACCACGTTCTTCTCTTAAATTCAGAAATATACTCCTGCTGCTCCGGCGAATATTCGCGGTACGCTATCACGCCGATATTCGCAAACAGGAGCAGAAGCAGTGCTCCCTCGCAGGCAAACCGCGCACGCTTTCCCCTGGCTTCGCCGCGATCACCCGGAACGAAAAGCAGCACGAGCAGGCTGAGGAAGGCGATCACCAGCGCGGCCGTCACTCCTGTTTTGTCGCCGAAATTTGTTCTCCGGCAAAACACTGCGCACAGGACGGCATACGCTGCCGTCATGCCGCATAAAGCCAGCTTTCGCCTGCGCGCCGCGGACAGAAGCTCCTCCCACTCTGCCGCCAGAATAAAGGCAATCAGCATGCTGTAGCCCCAGCACCAGCGGTTTGATACATACGAAAAGCCATTCATCGCATAGCCGAAAAACGGCAGCAGGAATAACGCGGTCAGCACCAGAAAGCCTGCCTTTCTGACCGCATTTCCCCGCCTTGTCAGCATGGAAAAAACAGCGATCAGTACAAGAGCCCCATAGCCGAATCTCGTCCAGTCTCCCGGCGAAGCATAGCTCAGAAAGCACATCAGGAAGGTTTCATAATATTTCGGATTATAGAGCGCGCTGTACACATACCCGGTATCCAGCCTTGCGCTATTCGCGAACACCAGCAGGATCGGCAGCAAAATCGTCATTCCCGCCAGAACACCCGCCACCGCGCAGACCGCAAGCTTTGCGACAAAGCCGGCCGCCTGCTTCCACTCCTCTTTACGGAACCACTGGAACAGCCGGAACGCCACATAGAGCACCGTCAGCACGACGATCATATAAAAGAAATAAAAATTGCTCACGACCGACAGGAAAACACTGCCGATAAACAGTCCCGGCTTTCTTTCCTTTTTCAGCCGCTCCACTCCCGTCAGCAAGAGCGGCAGATCAATCATCGGGTTCAAAAAGTACGGGTGCCGCGTGCCCGCAAAAAGCGTGTAGCCGCAAAACGCGTAGGCGAACGCTCCGGCAAGCACTGCACGCCGGTTGGCGACTCCCCGGTAAAAGCAGTAGTACGAAAAGGCAAGTCCCGCCAGATAGATCCGGAGCAGAATCAGAAGCTCATAGAAACTCAGCATGAGCCCTTCCGGTATAAACACGGAAAACAGATTCAGCGGGTCTCCGATCGCGTAATAGTGCAGCGTCGTGAGAATATCCGAGCCGTAGCCGATGGAAAAGCTCCAGGTCGGGATGCGGAGCGTGTGCCTGACAAACAGATTGGAAACGATCTCCCGAAGCCATTTCGAATAGTATAAAAGTCCCTTGTAATGCTGCCTCCAGCCATCCGGCATCCAGACGAACGAGCGGTCGTTCGCCCAGAAATAATGAAATACCAGGCACGCCGTCACAAGAAACAGCCCCGTATAGATCAGCCAGAAGCGCAGTCCCTCCCGCCGTTTTCTCATTGTATCTTTCATTCACTCAACCTTCCTGCTCCGGGGAGCGATAATTATTGTGACCGTTTTTTCTGCGCCGGTACAGCAGGATGCCCGCCAGAAAACAGCCGCCCGCTATGGAGCAGAGCAGGCCCGCTGTAAGCCCCGGCGTCCGGTATTCCAGCCGGATTGCGTGCTCCCCGGCCGAGAGCGGCAGGGCCATCGACATAATATTTGCCGTTACAATCTCCTGCTTTTCCCCGTCAACGTATGCTGTCCAGCCCCTTGACGGCGGAATGGCCATACAAAGAAGTTTCGGTTCCTCAAGCGAAATTTTCCCCGTCACGAGCCCTGTCGCGAACACCTCGTTGTCATTGTGCAGATCAAGCTCCTCCAGCACGTCCTCCCGGCGCTCCTCAACCAATGCCGCATACTGCTCCATCGGCTGGATGAATATTCCAAACTGCTCAAAGCGGTAGATTCCGACCTGAGGAAATTTGATCCGGAGGGACATGCTTCCCTGCTCGTGATACCCCAGATTCATCTGAAAATCATGGACGCCATTATACCAGGTGTATTTCGGCGTGCGGTACGGCACGGTTCTGGTGATGGTGGAGCCGTCCGCCAGTGTAAGCACAAGGGAGATATCGAGCTTCGTCGGCTCCCGGTAATCCCGTTCGGCCTTCTCCTTCTGCTCCTGTTCCTTCGCGGAGAGCGCGTCCCATGCCTCCTGCGTAAACAGGTCATACGGATCGATGCTTTTGTCATCATTGTACAGGAGGCGGGGCGATACCCCCTCAAAGCTCAGTCCGGTCAGCAAAAGACAGGTTTCGCATGCCTCCGGCTCCTCAAATTTCAGCGTGGCGTATGCGCCCTTTTTTGTGACGACAAATGAATTCCCCTGCTGCGAAACATTTTTGCTGCTGAAGCTTATCTCATACGGCAGGCTTTTTACGGTAAGCTGCGGATCGACCGGAGCAAAGTCCTCCACCGGTTCATCCACCACAAGCGCCTGAAGCATCGCCTCTTGTCTCGCGGCATCCGGAAGTTCATCGTAATCCTTCCGCAGCAGATATCCGGAATAGGTATACCCGAGCGGCAGCGCGTACGAATTCTCATATACCGCGTATTTTTTCGCCAGACTCTTCTCCGGCAGATTCACCTTCTCGAAGCCGAACGGCACAAGCGCCTCCTCCGACTTTGAGGCGGAAGCGACATAGTATCTGACTCCCTGCAGCGTATTAAGCATCGCCCGGTCGTCCAGCCCCTCGCAGTCGTACGGCAGCGGCTCCGGCACGCCGAGGCTTTTGAAAAACTCTGCGACCGCCCCGTTTGCAAGGCTCCAGTAGTACTGCGTATTCGACAGGCCGTTCAGCAGGGTGGTGTTTCGTGTGACCGCTGGGCCGGTATACCGCCAGAAGCTCCCGTCCGCAAGCAGCGCGAGCGCCCGCCCCTCGTTTGTGTCAAGACGCTGGTTGACGGATTTCTGCATCAAGAAGTCCGCGGGATAATTTTCCCCCTCCTCCGAATAAAAGCGCGCCGCATTCCTGCCTGCGCTGCAAAGCAAAAGACAGAGCACGAGCGACTCCGAAAGAAGCTTCAGCCACTTCATGCGGTCTGCGTCCGCCACCCGCCTTCTTCTTTTTCCCTCTGACACGGCAGCGAAAACCGTGATCGCCGCAGCCCCGACCGCAAGCTGGAAGAAAGTGTATCTGCGGCTCTCAAACTGCCGGACAAGGTGCAGGCAGATCACGGCATACCCGGCGTACACGGCGGCGAGCAGGCAGATTTCCTTTCTCGTCATTGAGAGTAATTCATCCCACATCACCGCCAGAATATACGCCGTCAGCATCGCGTAGCCCCAGATCCAGCGGTTGGAAACATAGGAAAAGCCGTTGAATATATGCCCGAACACCGGCAGCAGCAAAAAGCCGGTCAGCAGCAAAAGGCCAGTCTTTAACGCCGCGCCGCTCTTCTTCTTTAAAAACAGGAGGATAATGGCCGGCAGCACGACGGCCGAATAGCTCATAATCGTCCAGTTCCCCATGCTGCGGAACGATATCAGGGACGGCAGGAATTTTTCATAGTAGCTCCTCTGATAGAAAAGATCGTACGCATTCTCACTCGCTGACCTCGCATCCCCCAGAAACATAAGGATGACCGGCAGCAGCACGGCGGCGCTGAGCAGAACTCCGACAACCGAGCAGCCGGCAATCTGAAGCAGCGCGTACAGAGGCTTCTTTAAGGCAGCAAAGCCCCGGCGCTGCGCCTGCCCATGCCAGATCATGACCAGACGGAACACTACATAAATTACCGTGAGCAGCACGATTGCATAGAAAAAATAAAAATTGCTCACACCGGAGAGGAACACGGATAAAATAAGGCAGACCGGTTTTTTCTCCCGCAAAAGCTTTTCCACGCCGAGCAGCACCAGCGGCAGATAGATCATCGGATTAATGAAATACGGATGCCGCATCGATGCGAACAGCGCATACCCGCAGAAAACCCAGGTAAACGCCCCGGCCAGCGCACCCGTTCCACGCCCCCGCACATAAAAGCAGAATTTCATAAAGCACAGGCCCGCAAGATACAGCCGGAGCAGAATGAGAAATTCATAAAAATATACCATATAGCCGGTCGGAACAAAAATCGAAAAAAGATTCAGCGGATCCCCGATGGCGTAATAATGGAGCGTCGTCAGAATATCGGAGCCGTAGCCGATGGAAAAGCTGAAGGTCGGAATATTCAGCGTGTGATTGACAAAGAGCTCCCTCACGACGTTTCTCATCCATTCCGCATAATAAATAAGCGCCTTAAAATGCTGGCTCCAGCCGTCCGCCGACCATACAAACGAGCGTCCGTTCCCGTAAAACCAGCGGAAAATCACCGCGCACATCAGCACAAAAGCCGCAGAGTATATCAGATATATTTTCTTTCCCGAAAGAATGTCTTCCGCTCGTAGTTTTGTTTTTTTCCGCATGGTACATTTCTCCTTATCCTCGGCGGGCAGAGCACGCATAAAATACTCCGAAGCCGCCTTTTTCTACTTCGGAGTATTATGACATTATTTCTGTCTGTTTTCCTTCCACAGTCCGCCGTCTGCGAGTGCGGGCATCCTTCCGCCCTCCGTCGGCAGTCCGCTACTGTCTGCCGGATACCAGCGCGACTGTATCCCGCGCGATCGCGAGCTCCTCGTTCGTCGGAACGACAAGCGCTTTAACCCTGGAGTCGTCCGTTGTTATAACGGCCTCTTTGCCGCGCACGTCGTTGCGCTCCGGGTCAACCGTAACGCCGAGATAGCCGAGATAGCCGCATATCCGCTGCCGGACCGCCTTATCGTTTTCTCCCAGTCCCGCCGTGAAGGCAATGGCGTCCACGCCGTTCATCGCTGCCGTGTATGCGCCGATGTACTTTGCGGTCCGGTAAACGAATGCCTCGACGGCGTCCTTCGCGCGCTCGTTGCCGTCCGTCGCCGCAGCCTCCAGATCGCGGAAATCGCTCGACACGCCCGATAACCCGTAGACACCCGACTTTTTGTTCAGCAGCGTCATTATCTCATCCAGCGTTTTCTGCTCCTTCTTCGCGATAAATTCAATGATGGCCGGATCGATATCGCCGGAGCGGGTTCCCATAATCAGTCCCTCGAGCGGCGTCAGGCCCATGCTTGTATCAACCGAGCAGCCGTTAAGCACGGCGGATACGCTCGCACCGTTGCCGAGATGGCAGACGATGATCTTTGAATTTTCGTAGTCCAGCCCGGCGATCTCGGCGGCGCGCCTGCTGACATAGCTGTGGCTCGTCCCGTGGAAGCCGTAGCGGCGAATCTTGTATTTCTCGTAATATTCGTACGGGAGCGCATAGGTATACGCCTTTTTCGGCATTGTCTGATGGAACGCCGTGTCGAATACGGCCACCATCGGCACGCCCGGCATCAGCTTTCTGCACGCGTCGATGCCGATCAGATTCGCCGGATTGTGGAGCGGCGCGAGGTCGCTGCACTCCCGGATTGCCTGAATGACGGCGTCGTCGATAACGGCCGATTTCGTAAAGCGCTCCCCGCCGTGTACCACGCGGTGTCCGACCGCGCCGATCTCCGCCAGAGAATCAATCACTCCGTGCTCTTTGTCGGTCAGCGCAGACAGAACCGCCTGCACCGCTGCGTCATGGTCCGGCAGAGCCTTCTCAAAAATCAGCTTCTCGCTTCCCGCAGGCGTATGCACAAGCCTCCCGTCGATTCCGATGCGCTCGCACAGTCCCACCGCAATCGCCTTCTCCGTCTCCGAATCGATCAGCTGGTATTTCAACGACGAGCTGCCGCAATTGATAACTAATATTTTCATTGTAATCCCCGTTTCCGCATAATATATGCACTTTTTTAATAACTATCCGGGGCGGGGCTCCGGCCCGCGCATCCGTAT
>CAMWWR010000050.1 GCA_947178045.1 uncultured Clostridia bacterium | reverse complement strand
TACAGGCTCTTCGTGTAATAAGCCGCAAGAATTTTAGCCGCAAGAATTCCTGCGTGTGCTCCGCCGTCGATCTCCACGGTCGCAACCGGAATGCAGGACGGCATCTGTACGATGGCATACAGGGAATCCACGCCGCCGAGCGCCTTCGTATGGATCGGCACGCCGATGACCGGCAGCGGGAAAATCGCCGCCAGCATGCCCGGCAAATGCGCCGCTCCGCCCGCTCCCGCGATAATTACCTGAAAGCCCTTTTCCTCCGCGCCCTTCGCGTAATCAAAGAAAAGGTCCGGCATCCGGTGCGCGGAAATTACCGTCATCTCATAATCAATCCCGAATTTCTCCAGCATTTCCGCCGCCTTGCTCATCACCGCAAGATCCGAATCGCTTCCCATCACAATGCCTACCCTTGCCATAATCTTTTCCTCCAATCTGTTATTTATGCCGGCCTGCACCGGGCTTCCGTCCCGTCCTATCGGCTCTTGCTTCCGGCGCTCTGCACTCCTGCCCTGTCGTATATCAGCTTCTGCTTTCCGACGTTCTGCATTCCTGGCCCGCCACATATCAGCTTCCGCTTTCCTATTCCTTATCCAGCCCCGCGTTCAGCCCCTCCGCGCCCGCGATGACAAAGCGCCCGTCCCGGATCAGGACGGTTCTGGAGCCGTCCGCCCGCAGCACCGATATCTCCCCGATCTCATCGTACGGGATCGTGATATCCGTGTGACAGTTCATATAGGCCTTCTCGATCTCGGTTTTGCGCAGGATGGATACCTCGTTGTCCCGCGCAATGATTTCCTTTCCGTCCGGGTTAAATACCGCATGCTCCTCGCTCATCCGGTAGCAGGTGTCGCCGACCGCAAAATGCGGGCCGGTCTTCTCTGCGATCAGAATCGGCAGCTTGCTCTGAACGCCGTATTTTCGGCCCATTGCGTAAGCGACCGTATTGGTTCCGATCGCGAACTCTCCGATCGGGAGCGTGTCATGGCTGTGCAGGATATTCTCCCGGATATAGCTGCGGTTTTCCTCCTCCGACGCAAAATTCTCGCAGCGGTAATCGGTGATTTTCCCGTTTTCAAAAGAAATCTCCAGCCCGCGGTACTCGAGACCGTTCAGATAGACCCGGCTGACATGCAGCGTACCGTGTGTGCCTGCAAGCTTCGGTGAGGTGAACACCTCCCCCACAGGAATATTGACATCCGCGGTACAGTTCTCAAAATTCGTCTGCCGGGACGGCTCCGTCAGCTCATGCAGCTGCACATACATTTCGGTCCGGTTTCCGGCCGCACCGCGCACATACACCTGCGAGCCCGTATCGAGCGCGTCGATGAGCACCTGCTGCATGCGGCGGTATGCGTCGTTGTCGAGCGTATTGACGCGGATCGTCTCACGGAAAATCGCCTCGAAATCATCTCCGATGGACGGCAGCGGGAACGCAATGATCGTGTAGGAGGTTTCCTCCTGCTTCACAAACTCCCGCATCATCAGACTGATCTCCCGCCCCGCGTCCAGCAGGTACTGCGACGCCCGCTGACTCATGCGCACCGCCTCTTTTTTGTTCACCGGGATAAAATCCGGTTCCCCGAACACCTCGATCACCGCCGGCCCGGCAAACGCCGCGTATTCCGGCTGATAGCGCAGAAACGCCGCCCGCGACGCCTGCACGGATGCCTTCTGCATGCGCCGGTCAAAATACAGCGCCTGATCGTTTTTATGATCGTATTCATACTGCGGGTTCGCGCTCGTCGCAAAATAGCCGTCCTTGCGCCCGTAGCTCCGCACGGCAAGATTCGCGGCCGCCCGGTGAATGGTCAGGCGTTTTCCCATTCCCTGAAAGGTTTCCATTGCGCAGCGCAGCATCCGCTCAAAGCCGAGCACATACCGCAGGTTCACAATGCTCTTTATGGAAAGGTCCGCCCCCATCGTCTCAAACCCCCGGATATAGCCGCCGGTATAGGTATCCGCCATGCTGCGCACGGTATCCTCCGGAAGGGCGTTCAGATAAGCCGCGAGCCGCAGCTCATTTTCGGTAATGTACTCCCCGAAATAATAGAGATAGCGCAGATCGCTCAGATCCGACTCCATAATAATATCCGCGGCGAAGGACCAGGTCGGGTCCTGCTTTTCTCTCGCCCGCACCAGCTTGAAATCCTCCATGTAATCATGGATATAATAATACAGCGCTTCCCGGACCTCTCCCTTTGTGTGCTCGTCCTCCGCCTCAAAGCAATTGTACAGCTCGATCAGCAGCTCCATGGCTGCTGTCATTCCGGCAAGCCGGCCCTCAAAGGCACAGGCTGTCAGACTGCGCAGCTCCGAGTAGACAACGGTTAGCAGCCTGCCGTAATCCTTCCCGAGCTGCTTCACCGCAAAGGCGGGATTGCCGTAGCTCTGCGCATAATGCTCCGGCAAAATATCCTCATACAGGCCGTAATTGATCCGCCGCAGCTCCTCCATGCTCAGCCGGTAAAGCTCCCCGGAAAGAACGAGCCCCGCCGCCTCCGTCAGCTTCCCGACAAACTCCGCTATTTTCACAAAATAATCCCGGAGCGGCTCCCGAACGCTCTTCTCCGAGGGGAAAAGCGCGATCCTCCCGCGTGCGAGCTCGTACCTCTCCCAAACCTCTTTGTTCTCCTCCTTCAGGATCTCCAACACTCTCATGCTTCGCCTCCATGCTCCGGCCGGTTCCCATTTACGGCCGCCGCAGCTTTCCGTTTTCAACATTTTTCTCGATCAGCGTCCGCGCATATTCCCACAGCTGCTCCGAGCCGGTATGCGTCAGCTCGTTGCGCCGGTAAACCTGCTCCGCCGCAATTCCGTGCTCCTCCCAGGAACGTCCGCCCGACGCGTCGTTCAGCATAAGAGGCTGCACCCGGTCCAGCGTCCGGGCAAATTTTGCCTCGGCCGTCTCCCCTGCCTCAAATTCCTCCCACAGTGCCTTCAGCTTCTCTCCCTGATCCTCCGGCAGTATGCCGTAGAGATGCTCCGCCGCCGCCCTCTCTCTGGCGTCCTTCGTCCCATGGCCGGCTTCGTCGTAGGCGTATGTATCCCCTGCTTCGATTTCAATGACATCATGAAACAGCACCATCGCAACAGTTTTCAGCAAATCGATGCTGTCGTTCGCGTATTCGCCCAGCAGCAGGCACATCACGGCCAGATGCCAGGAATGCTCTGCATCGTTCTCCTTCCGCTCTGCATTTGCCAGCCAGGTCTGCCGCCATACACTTTTACTTTTATCCATCTCCAGCAGAAATTCCATCTGCTTTTGCAGTCTCTCGCTTATCGCCATTGTACCTTTCTCCTCTCCAAAGCCCGTATCAAAACGCAGTCTACATCAAAAGTCCCGTGAGGTAGAGCGCAATCAGCGCGACCAGCATGATCCCGTTGACCGCCAGACCAAACACCGGATGAAAATACTTGATATCCCTCTCCCGAAGACTGCACGCTCCCAAAATAAAGCCGACGGCGGCAACCAAAAGGCAGCCCATCCCGATATAGCCGACGACAATGTCCGCCTTTCCCCTCGCAAGTCCCGACATGACCGCAGCCGTCAGAAACCCCGCCAGCACGGCGAGCGCAAGCACCATGGAAAATACCCCCGATTTCGACCGTTTCCTTCCCTGAAAATTCAGGTTCAGCTTTTTTTCCTTCTTTTTATCCGTTTTGCCCCCAAGTCCCTCCTGCATTGTTCCTCTCATTCCGCCGTGCATACGGCACCTGTTTTATAATCTTTCCGCCCCGGCTAACGGCTTCGCCCTGCTTCCCGATCCGCCCGACCGCGGTTCACAGCCCTCGCCCGGCCTTTCCGGCCGCCGTCCCGCAGCCGCAGCCATATACAAAGCAGCAGATAGCCGAGCACGCCGCCGATCGTGTTCAGCAGCAGATCATCGACATCAAAGGTGCCTACCTTGTACACAAGCTGTATTGTCTCTACAAGCAGGCTGAAGCCCAGAGTTGCAAACAGCACCTTCCAGAGCCGGGACATGCCATCCCACAGCTCCGGCAGGAAAAATCCGAACGGCACAAACGCCGCGACATTCCCGACCAGATTAATGAGTACCACCTTCATCCCCATCTGTTCGCGATATTGATAAAACCGCCGAATCTCACGGAACAACACGAGATTGTAACTGTATTCCCTGGTATTGTCTGTCCTTCCGTATCTCTCGCTGAAAAACAAAAGGTACAAAAGCACGAACAGATATATAATAAAAAGCAGCTGGCTTGCAATTCGCTGCCAGCCGGACACGGAATTTTTCACTGAAACCTCTTTTCCAATCTTTTATTTTGTTTCCGATTGCCGGTTTTCGCAGTTGTACATACTTTTTTCATTAAAATTGCCTGTTTTTAATCCGGTAAAATTGATAAGCTGATTATACTATGACTGCCTGCCAATTTCAAGGCCGGACATGGCATAAAAAATTTCTGTGTGCATCTTTCGGGAAGGGCTTTTGCAATCACGGAAAAGTCCGGAAAATCTTCTGCGATACAAAAGTCCCGCGAAGGAGGCTCTGCCTGCCCTCGCGGGACCCTGTTTTTCTGCTCTGCGCTTAATCCGAAGTTGCGAAATAGTAATTACTCATATTCAGCGCCGCCTTGTTGCCGTTGATATCAACGATGTTGTTCTCCGTAATGTTGAACCGCAGCGTTTTTGACGTCAGCGTCGGCATCTCGCTGAGAATAATGTATATCGTGGAGCCGCTTGCGTAGCCCTCACCCGAGATGGATCTTCCGGTAGAATCGGTTGCCGTGATCCGAATGCTTCCGAGCACCTCCTCGGACATGGTCATAATGATTGTCTGTGCCTGCAGCTTGTTTGCCCTTGCGGTCGGCGGCATGTTCTCCACCGCCTGGAACGTCATGTGACGCTCGGTCATCGGACCGTAGGTGCCGTTGTAGCCCTTTATATTCTGCATGACAAGCTCGTAGGTATCAATCGAATCGCCGGTGAACGTGCCGCTCGCAAAGGTGAGCTCAAGAACCGCATTCGTATCCGTCTGCGACACGAACGTGGCCGCGATCGGCACGACTCTTGTGCCGTTTGCTCTCAGCACATGATAGTTGGTAATCTCTTCCGCGCTGGCAAGATCAAGCTTGTTGTCAAAGCTCAGGCGGATCACCGATTTGTCGTTCATATCCTGCTCGATCGTCGTCGGAGGCGGAAGCTCGTCAGAGTCTCCCCCATTCTTGTTGACGGCGATCACCCGCGCTGTGGAAACATTGTCCAGCCGGTCCTTCACCAGGCCGGCAGGCAGCGTCACCGTAAATTCTCCCTCAGCCAGAAGCATCTCGTCCGACAGAATATATGTCACGCTCTCTCCCTCGATCTTGACATCCATAATCACCGGCTGTACCGTCATGATCTCGCCGCGCGTCGTCTTGACCCGGATGGAAAACACCGCGTCAAACACCGCATTGGCAATCTCCTTGTGCCAGGTCAGCACCAGCCTGCTCACGTTCATGCCGTTCCATGTGCCGTTCACAAGCTCCGCGTTCGTCAGCTGTGGCGGGGTCGTATCCATTGTAAAATCGACCGCGCGCATCAGCTTCGTATCCGTCAGGGAGCCATTGTAATTGTACCAGTTGCTGAATTCGATCAGCTGTGCGCCCGTCTTATTCTGATAGGAGTACGGAATCTCATAGCGCACGATCATCATATTCTCCGAATCCACAATTCCCGCATTCGACTCATTGCCGAACCGCGCAACTCCCGGCCACTGAATCGGCGAATCGAAAGTCACCTCAAGCTCCGTCTTTGAAATGCGCTCCGCTTTGACGATCGACGCGACCGCCTTTGTATTTGCATCGGTACGCACATAAACTCTCTGCAGCAGGGAGCTCGTCGTATTGCCCGAAAGGTCGCAAATGCCCCTGAGGCTGACCAGAACGGCAAGAGACCGGTTTGTTGTCACACCCTCCAGGTTGATGATGATGGACTTTTTATCCTCACTCAGCCTGTAGTTGGACGAATCTCTCAGATAGCTCAGCAGGGCAACATCGGTCGTGTTCGTCACGCTCTCGACGGTCATCCTGGAAATATCCAGAGCTTCGTTGAAATTGATGTTGCTGAACCAGCCGTTGTAGCCGACCGTCGTCCCCGAATATACCGGACCGGATGTATCCTTCAGGCGGAGTACCTCGGCATACTGCTCAAACGCCACCCCATCGGACGAGACAACCTTATTTGATACAACAACCGAATATGTTCCGCTGAAGCCGTTGGAGCTGTTCAGTGTCAGGCATCTCTGATCTGCCGAAAGGCTTGGCGTCAACGTCCCGAAATCGCCAGCTCCCTCATCTCTTCCGATGATGACCGTGCCCGCGGCAAGCCTGCCGCCGCTGATCACGCTGCTCTTTCTGACCGGCCGGTCAAAGGTGATCTGCAGCTCCTGACTTCCGACCATAACGGCGGACTGCACCTTCGGCATTGCCGCCGGAGCCAGTGTTGGTGTCGGGGTAGGCGTCGGCGTCAGTGACGGGGTCGGTATCGGGGTGGACGTCGGAATCGGCGTCGCTGTTGGGATCGGCGTCGAGGTCGGGAGCGGCTTCTTCACAACGTGCATATACAGCCGGTCGACCGCCGGATTGTCCGCCCGCATCGCGTCTGTCTCATCCACGCCTACACGCACCTCGATTACCGCAAAGCCTTCCTTTTTTGCGGTTACGACACCGGAGCTGACTGTCGCGATATCCTCATCCCAGGAAATCCAGAATACCTTGTCCGTCGTGTTGGACGGAGTCGGCTTTTTCTTGATGGAAAATTTCTCACCGACATAGATCGTCTGCGCGTTGCCCTCATTCAACTGTGCATTGGTGATCTGAATGCTCGTGCAGGCAATCCTCTTCCTGACCGTAACAGCACATTCAAGCAGCTCGCTCTTTCCGTTTTGATATGTAATCGTACATTTGATCGTCGTTGTACCTGCGCTCACCGGAGTTACGACGCCGTTCTGATCCACCTTCGCGATCGTCGTGCGGTTCGCCTTCCAGGTCTGTGACTTCACCTGGGAATTGTCGACATTCTGCACCTTCAGCTGGAATGTTGTACCCGTAAATATGGTTACCTTTGTGGCGTTTAATGACGGCCCTGCCGCCTGTGCTGTCAGCGTATCTGAAAAATGTCCCAGCAGCGATACCGCAAGACAGAGAATTATCAGAAACGCAATCAGCTTTGACTGCTTTTTCCTCATTCTGTACCTCATTTCTGCGCCGTTTCCCTTCCACAGGTCCGCGCCGCGGCGCTGCCGCAGACCTGCTCTCGGAGGTATCCCCCACCTATTATACCGCCATCATAAAACAGAAATTTGTCAAAGGTGAGCTAGAATTATTACATTTTTATTACGGGCAGCAAAAAGCTTTTGCAAAGCGATTTATTACCGGTCATGCACCATAATACACAAATCGAGCAGGGAAAGTTCTTTCTTCCCTGCTCGCCTGCGCGGGGCGCGGGCTGCTGCAGCAGCCAAACTTCTATTCGCGCCCCTGTGCATCGAAAAAGACGCCGCGGAAAACCGCGGCGTCCCATAAAAACAGCCTGAAACGAATATTACTTAAGCGTAACCTTAGCGCCGACTTCCTCAAGCTTCTTCTTGATCTCCTCAGCCTCGTCCTTGGAGATGCCCTCCTTGAGTACCTTCGGAGCGCCGTCAACGGCATCCTTTGCTTCCTTGAGGCCAAGGCCGGTTACCTCACGGACAACCTTGATAACCTTAACCTTCTCTGTGCCGATCTCGGTCAGCTCTACGTTGAACTCGGTCTTCTCTTCCTCATCTGAAGCTGCCGGACCTGCTGCTGCAACAACAACGCCTGCTGCTGCGCTTACGCCGAACTCCTCCTCGCAAGCCTTTACTAAGTCGTTGAGCTCTAATACGGTCATGCCCTTGATAGCATCGATAAATTCCTGTGTCGTCATTTTATTTGCCTCCGTTTCATAATTTTAATCATGATACCCGCTTATGCCGCGGGCTTTTCTGTGATATCGCTCCGCGAAGGGAGCCTGAACAAAACCTTCCGCTCTTTCGGCGGCATCTGCCGCCCCTCTGACGAATTCCGGTATTTATGCCGCCTCGCCGTTCTTCTCGGCAATCTGCTTAAGCACACGCGCGAGATTGGTAATCGGGGACTGCATGCTTCCGAGAAGTCTGGAAATAAGCGTCTCTCTGGACGGGATGGATGCGATGACCTGAATGCCCTTCGCATCGTAATAGGTTCCCTCTACAACGCCGGACTTGAACTCAAGTCTGTCACAGGTCTTTGCGAACTCTGCGAGCACTCTGGCCGGAGCGGTTGCATCGTCAATACCGAACGCAACGGCGGTCGGGCCTTCCAGATCCTTGTCCAGTTGAGCGAAATCGCTTCCCTCCAAAGCTCTTCTGAGATATGTGTTTTTGTACACCTTGTACACAACACCGGCTTCTCTCAGAGACTTGCGGAGACGGGTATCCTCCTCCACGGTGAGACCGCGGTAATCAACGATGACCACCGAGCTCGCCTTCTCAGCGTATTCCTTGATCTCGCTGATGATCGGCTGCTTTAACTCAACCTTTGCCATTTTGTACACCTCCTTATCAGTTTCTGCTTCATAAGGATAATAAAAGCTGCCCCCTGCAAAGACAGAAGGCAGCGAAATTAGTCGATTCAAACTAACATTATCCCTCGGCAGGCGGACTTCCTTACGCCGTAACTACGGCACCTGCTGTCTTCGGCAGTTTTGCCGCCGCTCTCGCGACAGCTTTTGTATTGTAGCATAAATCTATCTGTGTGTCAACAACGAGTTTTCCGCGCAGCAGGCACGGAAAAACAAAGCCTGCGCCAATAAACCTTGCTTATGCAAGCAAAATTGGTTTATGCCAACAAAC
>CAMWWR010000049.1 GCA_947178045.1 uncultured Clostridia bacterium | reverse complement strand
GTCGGCAAATGCAATAAATCCGACACCGGCACGCGCGTCACCTTCTACCCGGACGACACAATCTTCGAAACCGTCGAGTTTAAGGAGGAGACAATCTGCAAACGCCTGAAGGAGGTCGCCTACCTCAACCGCGGGCTGAAGCTCACCTTCACGAACGAGTACACGGGCGAGACGCGGGTATTCGAGGAGACGGAGGGCATCAAGAGCTTCGTCTCCTACCTGACCCGCGAGGCGAACACGCTCCACGCGGAGCCGGTCTATATCGAGGGGAAAAGCGGCGATATCGAGGTGGAGGTCGCGTTTCAGTACACCGACAACTACACGGAGCAGATCAATTCTTACTGCAACCGCATCAACGTCGTGGACGGCGGCACGCTCGTCACCGGATTTAAAACCGCGCTCACCCGCGTCATGAACCAGTATGCGCGGGAGCTCGGCTATTTAAAGGAGAAGGACGAAAATCTCGACGGGCGCGATATCCGCAACGGCATCGTCGCCATCCTCTCCATCAAGCACCCGGATCCGCAGTTTGAGGGTCAGACAAAGACGAAGCTCGGCAACACCGACGCGAAAACGGCGGTCGACGATGTGTTCTCGACCGAGGTCACGCGCTGTCTCGACAAAAATATCGAGACGCTGAAGGCCATCCTCGAAAATTCCATGCGCTCCTACAGCGCCCGAAAGGCGGGCGACAAGGCGCGCAATGCCGTATTGAAGCAGCTGAACGATGTGGACACAAAGAGCAAGCTCGCCTCCTGCTCCTCCAAAAAGCCGGAGGAATGCGAGGTCTATATCGTCGAGGGCGATTCCGCGGGCGGCACGGTAAAGACCGCACGCAACCGGAAAACCCAGGCCGTGCTGCCGCTGCGCGGCAAGATTCTCAACGTGGAGAAGGCGACGCTCGACAAAATTCTGGTCAACAACGAGATCAAAACGATGATCGCGTCGTTCGGCTGCGGCATCGGGGACGATTTCGACCTCGCAAAGCTGCGCTACGACAAGATCATTATCCTGACCGATGCCGACGTCGACGGCGCGCATATCAGCACGCTGCTGCTGACCTTTTTCTACCGCTTCATGCCGGAGCTGATCACAAACGGCAAGGTCTATCTCGGCATGCCGCCCCTCTACAAGGTGGAATTTGAGGATTCGGAAAAGGGAAAAAAGAAGAAGAAATCGCAGTACCTCTTTGATGATTTTGAGCTGGAAAAATTCCGCAAGAGCGGCAAAAAAATACTTGCCCTGCAGCGCTACAAGGGCCTTGGCGAGATGGATGCACGCCAGCTCTGGGAGACGACCCTGAACCCGGAGACCCGCATTCTCGCGCAGGTCTCTCTCTCGGATACCGTGGAGGCGGACGAGGTGACAACGCTGCTGATGAGCAACAATGTGCCGCCGCGGCGCGCCTTCATCATTCAGGAGGCGAAGTACGCGAGGCTGGATGTATAACGGCAGCCGGATTTGCGCCGCGAAGCGGCATATTCCTTTGCAAATCCGTAAGCCTCTGGAAGAGGGTTTGCATTTGCCAAAGGCTTTGAGGAAGCGATGATTTCATCAGCGCTTTCTCAAAGCGCAGGGAACATACGCCCGCCGAACCGGGCGAACAAATAAGCAGAGCAGCGCCGCAGCCCCGCCTGCGGCATCACGGGGTATCATTATGAAAACAGATAACATCATACAGCTTGATTTTTCGGAGGAGATGAAAACCTCCTTCCGCAACTATGCGATGAGCGTCATCATCGACCGCGCGCTTCCGGACGTCCGGGACGGCCTAAAGCCGGTGCAGCGCCGCATTCTCTACTCCATGACGGAGCTCGGGCTCGACCCGAAGAAGCCGCACAGAAAGAGCGCCCGCATCGTCGGCGATACGATGGGCAAATACCATCCGCACGGCGATTCGTCCATCTACGACGCGCTTGTGCGTATGTCCGAGGAATACGCCCTCCCGATCCCCCTGATCGACGGGCACGGCAATTTCGGCTCCATCGACGGCGACCCGCCCGCGGCAATGCGCTACACCGAGGCAAGGCTGTCGGAGGGCGCGATGGCGCTGCTTGACAATCTGGACAAGGGGCTCGTCGAATTCATGCCGAATTTTGACGACAGCGAGAAGGAGCCGAAGGTGCTGCCGGCGATGCTGCCGAACCTGCTGATCAACGGTACGACCGGGATCGCGGTCGGCATGGCGACCAACATGCCGCCGCACAACCCGGGCGAGGTGATTGACGGCGTAATCGCCTGCATGGACCGCCCGGATATCACCGTTGCGGAGCTGATGAAATACATTCCCGGGCCGGACTTTCCGACCGGCGGCACGATCATCAACGCCGCCGACCTGGAGTCCATTTACACGACGGGCGAGGGCCGGATCAAGATCCGTTCCACGGTCGGGATCGAGCCGTCCGACGGCGGCCGGAAAAATATTGTAATCACTGAGATCCCGTACACCTCCGCCGGGAACAAGACAAAGCTCGTGGAGAGTCTTGTCGCGCTGATGAAGGATAAGGTATTCGACGAAATCTACGATGTGCGGGACGAATCCTCGAAGGACGTGCGCATCGTAGTCGAGGTGAAGAAGGACCGCAACATCGACAATCTGCTGAACGGCCTGTACAAAAAGAGCCCGATGGAGGACACCTACGGCGTCAACATGCTGGCGGTGAAGGACAATCAGCCGATCCAGTTTAATCTGAAGACCCTGATTCAGGAATTTATCCTCTTCCAGGAGGAGCTGTACACAAAGCAGTACGAGCATCTGCTCGACAAGGCGGGCAAGCGCCAGGAGATCGTGAACGGTCTGATCCGGGCGACCGATCTCATCGACCTGATTATCGAAATTCTGCGCGGTTCTACATCCGTAGCACAGGCGAAATCCTGCCTCACCTCCGGAAATACAACGGATATCCGCTTCAAATCCGAAAAGTCGCGGAAAACCGCCTCCACTCTCGACTTTACCGAGCGCCAGGCGGACGCCATTCTCGCGATGCAGCTGTCGAAACTGATCGGCCTGGAGGTGCTCAGACTACATGAGGAGAATCAGGAATTGTCAAAGCAGATCGAAAGCTACCGGGAGATTCTCGGAAACAAAAAATCTCTCTATAAAGTCATAAAAAATAATTTGAAAAATTACAAAAAGCAGTTTAACCGCGAACGGCTTACCAAAATTACCCATAAGGAAACGGCCAGCTATGTGGAGGAGGTGCGGATCGAGGATATCTATGTGCTGATCGACCGGTTCGGCTACACAAAGTCTGTGGACACCTCCACCTTCTCCCGGACGACCGAGGAAAGCCTGAAGGAATTTGTGCATATCATCCGGATGAAAAACAACGACCGGCTCTGCCTGTTCACCTGCGAGGGCAATATGTATCAGGTGAAGGCCTCCGCCATCCCCCGCTGCCGCATCCGCGACAAGGGCACGCTCATCCACAATCTGTGCAAGGTTGACCGTGAGACCATCCTGACCTACCTCTCATTCGAGGAGCTGTTTGAATCCCAGCTGCTCTTCGTGACAAAGACCGGCTTTATCAAGCAGGTATCCGGCATCGAGTTTGAGACGAACCGCTCCGTGATCGCTTCGACAAAGCTTGACCCGGACGACGGGGTGACCGCCGTCATCCCTCTCTCTGCGGCCCAGATCACCGGCGGCGATCTCAAAGTCATCCTGCTCACACAGGACGGGCTCTCTCTCGGCTTCCCGCTCGAGGAGGTCCCGGAGCTGAAAAAGACCGGGCGCGGCGTCCGCGGCATCACTCTGGAAAAATCGGATACGGTCGCGTTTGCCGCCGTCGTCCCGAATTCGGCGGAAACCTTCGAGGCGGACGGGAAATACTATTCCGCGAAAAAGGTAAAGAACCGGAAACGCGGCAGCAAGGGGCAGAAGGCAACACTGCAGGTATAAAACAGCGCGCGGCGCGGCGAGGGCAAAACGGCGGCACAGCAGGTAAAACACGGCGATGCGCCGCTTTAGCGGCATAAATCCTCTGCATCGGCGTGCGCATAAAAAAGGCATCCTTCACATATACCGTAATAAAACCACGGTCAGAAGGATGCTTTTTTATTATGCTCATCTATGTTGTACAGCCGGGCGATACGGTTAATTCGATCGCCCGTGATTTTCAGCTTTCGATCTCCACGATTATCTATAACAATCAGCTTGCCTACCCGTTCCAGCTCGTCGTCGGACAGGCGCTGCTGTTGTCGGCGGAGGGCGAGGCCGCGCGCCCGGTCATTGAGACCGGCGGCTATGCCTATCCGTACGCGAGCGAGGAGGTGCTGCGCCAGACGCTGCCCTACATGACGGCGCTGAACATTTTCTCCTACGGCTTTACCACGGATGGCCAGCTCATCCCTCCCGCCCAGGGCGATGACCGCCTGATCTCCCTCGCGAACGATTACGGCGCGCGCCCGGTCATGACGCTGACTCCCATCGACGCGTCCGGCACCTTCAACAACAACCTGATCTCGGGGCTCGTCCAGAATCCGGACGCCGTCTCCCGCCTGATCGGAGAGATTGTGCGCTATCTGGAGGAGAACGGCATGCAGGGCGTCGACGTTGATTTTGAGTATATTCTTCCGTCAGACCGCGTCGCCTTCGCCGACTTTGTCCGCCAGCTGCGCATCGCCGTAAATGCCATCGGCTACCGCGTCTCAGTCGCCCTCGCTCCAAAAACCTCCGACAACCAGCCGGGACTTCTGTACGAGGGCAAGGACTATGCACTGCTCGGCGCGGCGGCCGATTTCGTGCTGCTGATGACTTATGAGTGGGGATATACATACAGCGTTCCGATGGCCGTCGCCCCCGTCAACAAGGTCCGCCAGGTTGTCGAGTACGCGCTCACGCGCATCCCGGCCGAAAAGATTCATCTCGGCATCCCGAACTACGGCTACGACTGGCCGCTCCCCCACGTTCCCGGAACGACAAAGGCAACCTCCATCGGGAATCTGCAGGCCATTCAGATCGCTATCGAAAACAATGCAGAAATCCGTTACGATACGACGGCGCAGACGCCGTGGTTCACCTACACAAGGGACGGCGAGCAGCATGAGGTCTGGTTCGAGGATGTGCGGAGCTACCAGGCCAAATTCGGGCTGATCTCCGAATACGGCCTGGCCGGGGCCGGCGTATGGCAGCTGATGCGCCCGAATCTGCCCGGCTGGCTTTTGATGTCCGGCACATTCTGGATCCGCTGAGCGAAAAATATTTCCCGTCCGCCTCAAAGGTTTCCACTGAATTCGGGACGACAGTGGCAAATGCTTCCGCCATTCGTCCCTATGTCATGGCAGCCCGCAGCTTTAAAAGGATTCTTTTCTCCAGCCGGGACACCTGCACCTGGCTGATTCCGAGCTCAGCGGCCACCTCGCTCTGCGTCCGCTCCTCAAAATACCGCAGGTGCAGCAGGTGCTGCTCCTGCTCCGGCAGGTCGTCCAGCAGCTGCTCCAGCAGAATATGGTTCAGCAGGGTCTCCTTCTCCGGATCCCCGGAATGCCCCCTGCCGGACAGCTCACCTGCGCCGCCGCTGCTCCCCTGAACCACCTGATCCACAAGGTAGATTTCGCTGCCGTCACCCTGGTAAACCGTGCGGTAGATTGATTCCACCTCAGCTCCCGCCTCCAGCGCCATGACGACATCCTCCCGGCGCAGCTCCGCGGCCGCGGCGATTTCCTCGAGGGTGGCCGCCCTGCCCAGCTGCTTTTCCAGCCGCTCCGATACCTGCCGGATCTTCCAGGCATTCTCCTTCATGGTGCGCGACACCTTCACCAGGCCGTCATCCCGCAGGAAGCGCTTGATCTCCCCGGTAATCATCGGCACTGCGTAAGTAGAAAACTGTACCTCAAAGCTCAGATCAAATTTATCGATTGCTTTCATCAGCCCGATGGATCCGATCTGAAACAGATCCTCTGCCTCATAGCCCCTTCCCTCAAAACGCCGGACAATACTCCAGACCAGCCCGATGTTGTCGGTAATCATTTGTTCCCTCGCCGCTTCATCCCCCTGTTTGCATCGCCAAAGCAGTTGAAGCTGATCCACGGTCCGCCCTCCTTATTCTTCCCGGGCCATCGGCGCAATTCTTTTTCTCATCCGCACCACCGTGCCGCGCCCCGGAGCAGAGCGCACCTCCAGCTCGTCCATGAACGCCTCCATAAACGCAAAGCCCATGCCGGAGCGCTCCATATCCGCCCGGGTCGTGTACATCGGCTCCATGGCGAGCAGCACATTTTCCATGCCTCTGCCGTAATCCGTGATCTCGATCAGCACCTCGCTCTCGGCGAGCGCGAGCTTCATCCGCACGGTGCCGTTCCGCCCGTTGTAGCCGTGAATGACCGCGTTTGTAACCGCCTCGGAAACCGCGGTCTTGATATCCGAAATCTCCTCCAGCGTCGGGTTGAGCTGTGCGGCGTACGCCGCCGCCACCATCCGGGCAAAGCTCTCGTTGCGCGACTGTGCGCCGAACTCGATTGCGACCTCATTTCTCTCCAGCGCGCGCTCCGCCGGGCCTCCCTCCTGACCCGTCAGACTTTCCCTCCGGCTCGCCGGGCCGCTTCCACGCTCCTCCCGTTTTCCTTCTCCGTCCGCTGCCGCGCCGCCGATGCCCCCGGTCCCGAAAATCACCCTCTTTTCTCCGGCTCTGCTTATCACTCCCTGAAATTCTTCCATTTTACTTCCCCTCCTTTAATGCGCGCAGCGCTTCCTCTCTCCCCGGATAGCACGGCATGATGCGGTACAGACCGGACACGGTCAGAATCCGATCCACCTCCCTGCCCACGCCACAGCACGCAATTCTTCCCCCCTGAAAAATAACCTTCTTGTAGCGCCCCATAATAACGCCGATTCCGGAGCTGTCCATAAACCTGAGCTTTGAAAAATCAAAAAGCAGATGTGCTATTTCCCCTCCGTCGATCATCCGGTCGGCCTCCCCGCGCACCTGCAGTGCGCAGTGATGATCCAGCTCGCACTCCGGCGTGATGATAAGCACCTGCCCGTTTCTTTCGCAGACCGCCGTTTCCCTTCCTGTTTTGCCTTCCATGATAGCCTCCTGATTTGGTTTATTTTGGAAATCCATGTCGGCCGCAAAAAAAGAGTCCAGCAGAAATGCTGTCCTCTTTTGCCGTTTTCCGATTTTTCCTCCGTATCTAATCACCGCTCATCCCCATCTCCTCCAGGCGCGTTGCCGCATAGCCCGCAAAGGAAGATTCCGGATATTGCTCCAGCAGCAGCCGGTAATAGACCGCCGCCTCCTCATACCTTTTGATGCCCTGATACGATCTTCCGAGATAATAGCAGCAGCGGTCATCCCGCCGCCCGTAATCGTAGGCCGTCTGCAAATACGGTACTGCCTGCTCATAGTCCTTGTCGGAATAAAAGTCCCGCCCCGTCCGATATGCCGGCTCCGCAATCTGCCCGTATACCTGCGTTCTCAGCTTTTGATATAAAGCGGCCGCATCCGTGTTTTTCAGCCGCTCCGGCTCCACCGTGCCGAGCTCCGCCGCCAGCGCAAGCAGCTCGTCCGCGCCCGGTTCCTCCTGCTGCGACAGCGCATGCCAGGTCGTGAGCGCCTGAAAAAGGGTATCGTAGGCGTGCTCATCATATTCCGGTATCACGATGCCCGCCAGCTCCCGCGCCGTCTCCTCGTATTTTTTCTGCCAGAGCTCCGACTCCTTCTCGAGCGAGGTGATCGCCGCTTCCTTGATCCTCAGCTCACTGCTGTAATCGAGCTGCTGCTTGTCAAACTCGGCGCGGATATTTTTGCGCGCGGTCGGCACGATCAGGAAAAAGGATACCAGCACGCCAAGAAGCGCTCCCACGACCAGCGTGATCCACGCCATAACATTCGGTTTGTCCTCCGTATAGTTGCTCTCCGGCGAGATCCGAACCGTTCCTTCGGCAGCCGCCGGCTCTTCTTCCTCCTCGCCGTGCTCCTCGGAGGCCGGCTCCGCAAGCTCCTGCAGATAGCGCAGGGTCGTGGTGCTCCCCACATCCTTCTGCGCGGCGAACATCAGTTGCTTTTTCGCGCGCTCCCGCTCGCCGGCGCGCAGATACAAAAGCGCCAGAAGCTGCCTTGCCCGGATAAAATTCGGATGCAGGCTGACCGCCTTTTTCAGCTGCAGGATCGCGAGATCGTCGCCGCCCTGCTTTGCCGACTCAAGCGCCATATTGTATTTTTTGATGGCCTGGTTCATCGCGTCCAGCTTCGCCGGATTGCCCTGAACCTGTTCCATATAGTCGTCCGCCCGGTTATCCTCCGGCTGAAAGTGCTTGCTGACGACCCACTCGCCGAGCGCCGCCACCGTTTCCCCCATCTCGAAGAAAACAAGCCCAAGCAGATTTCTCGCCTCCGTGTTCCGCTTGTTCATCCCGAGGCTTTTCTTCAAAAACTGAACGGCCCCGCTCAGATCGCGCACCCTGGCCCGCTCCAGGCCCTTGTTGTAAAAGCTGTTTGAAAGGCGCATAATCTTCCGGTACGCCGTCAGATCGGCCCCGCAGGATTCACAATAGCTTCTGTTCTCCGGAACCCTCTCGCCGCATCTTGGACATATCATATTTCCTCTCATTCCGCCGCTTCGCGGCATTGCAATTTCTTTAATTCCCCTTTGTATGCGCCGGTACTCCCGGCGGAACCGGTGTGCTGACCCGCTTACAATCAGCTCACTGGCGCTTTTTCTTCTCCTTGAGTATCTTGTCGATAATGTCCGAGATGTCTGTCAGATCATTCTTGTAAATTGCCTCCTCCGCCTCGTCAATCTCCAGGCTCGGCTGATATTTTGCAAGCTCCCTCTCAAAATTTATCATAAACGCTCCATTCCGACCGATCGATCCTGCGCCGCGCCGCCGTCCGGGACGGCCTGCGGCTGTTTCC
>CAMWWR010000048.1 GCA_947178045.1 uncultured Clostridia bacterium | reverse complement strand
AAAAGCCAAAGGGGCGGGGCCTGCTTCTTTTAATCCGGCGTGGCCTCTCTCGGGTGGGCCTGCGCATCGATCACAGTATAATCGACGCCCGCCAGGTAGCTTTTTGCCTGCCTGCAGTTCGGGCAGGTCTTTGTCGTAAACAGATAGATTCCGTCCGCCAGCCCGCAGGAATTCTCCGCGGCCGAACCGGCAGCCCGGTCTGCCGGCTCCGTCATTCCCGGCATATCCGAAAATTTCTCCGCAAAATTAACATCTCCCACCGCGGAAATCGGACCGTCCGCTTCTTCAAACAGCTTTCCTGCATCCGCGACCATATCCGGCATAACGCGGGAGCCCGCGATATCGTAGGTCTTCCGGTTCCTGTACTCCTGCGCCTTTCCGGCATTCCAGTTCTGCACCGGGCGGTAATAGCCGGTGATGCGGCTGTAGACCTCCGTCACGCCGCCGCACTGCGGACATTTGTACGCCTCGCCGCTGATATAGCCGTGCTCCCGGCAGATCGAGTAGGTCGGCGACATGGTATAGTAAGGCAGTCGGTAATTCGACGCGATCGTGCGCACAAGCTTTGCCGCCGCCTGCCAGTCCGGAAGCCTCTCCCCGAGAAACGCGTGGAATACGGTTCCGGACGTGTAAAGCGTCTGAAGCTCGTCCTGAATGTCCAGCGCCTCAAAAATATCGGCAGTGTAATCAACCGGAAGATGAGAGCTGTTCGTATAATACGGCGCGTCCCCCTGCTTTCCTGCCGTCTTGATATCCGGCCAGCGCTTTCTGTCGTGCTTTGCCAGACGATAGCTCGTCGATTCTGCCGGAGTGGCCTCGAGATTGTACAGGTCGCCGTACTGCTCCTGATAATCGCTCAGCCGCTCGCGCATGTGATTCAGCACCTTCGCCGTGAATTTCTGCGTCGCCTTGTCCGCCATATCCCTGCCGAGCCATCTCGCGTTCAGGCCGACCTCGTTCATGCCCACGAGCCCGATCGTCGAAAAATGATTCGAGAAGGTGCCGAGATACCGCTTCGTGTACGGATAAAGACCCTCGTCGAGCAGCTTTGTTATCACGGTGCGCTTCACTCTCAGCGAGCGGGCGGCCACATCCATCATGTGGTCAAGCCTGCGGAAGAAATCGCTCTCCCCCGACGCCAGATAAGCGATCCGCGGCATATTGATCGTGACAACCCCCACGGAGCCCGTGCTCTCGCCGCTGCCGAAAAAGCCGCCCGTCTTTTTGCGCAGCTCGCGCAGATCGAGGCGCAGCCTGCAGCACATTGAGCGCACATCGCTCGGCTTCATGTCGCTGTTGATATAATTTGAAAAATACGGAGTGCCGTACTTCGCCGTCATCGTGAACAGCAGACGGTTGTTCTCCGTGTCGGACCAGTCAAAATCCCTTGTGATGGAATAGGTCGGAATCGGGTACTGGAAGCCCCGCCCGTTCGCATCCCCCTCGATCATGATCTCGATAAACGCCTTGTTCACCATATCCATCTCGGCCTTGCAGTCCTTATATTTGAAATCGACCTCTTTGCCACCGATAATGCAGTTCTGCTCCGCGAGATCGTCCGGCACGGTCCAATCGAGCGTGATGTTCGAGAACGGAGCCTGCGTCCCCCAGCGGCTCGGCGTGTTCACGCCGTAGATAAAGCACTGGATGCACTGCTTGACCTCCCCGTAGGAGAGCTTGTCCGCCTTCACAAACGGCGCGAGATAGGTGTCGAAGGACGAGAACGCCTGCGCGCCCGCCCACTCGTTCTGCATGATGCCGAGGAAATTTACCATCTGGTTGCAGAGCGTGGAAAGGTGCTTCGCCGGCGCCGAGGTGATCTTGCCCGGAATTCCGCCCAGACCCTCCTTAATCAGCTGCTTTAACGACCAGCCCGCGCAGTAGCCCGTCAGCATCGAGAGGTCATGGATGTGCAGATCTGCATTTCGGTGGGCGTTCGCGATCTCATCGTCATAGATTTCGGAAAGCCAGTAATTCGCGGTGATCGAGCCGGAATTATGCAGAATCAGGCCGCCGACCGAATAGGTCACGGTGGAATTCTCTTTTACGCGCCAGTCCTCCTCGCGCACATAGCTGTCCACAATCTCCTTATAGTCAAGAATGGTCGACTTCATATTGCGGATCTTCTCGCGGTTCTTGCGGTACAGAATATAGGCCTTCGCGACATCCGTATAGCCGGACTGCTCCAGCGTGTGCTCCACGCTGTCCTGGATATCTTCCACACTGACCGCGCCGTCCTGCACTTTGCTCTGAAAATCCGCGGTGACACGCAGCGCCAGCAAATTGATGATATCCTCGTTATAAAGCTTTTTTGTCGCGTTGAATGCCTTTGAAATGGCCGCACTGATCTTTGACAGATTAAATTCCGCGATCTCGCCGTCCCGTTTTACTACCTGAATCATAGCTTTCCTTCCCTTCCTCGGTTTCGGTATAAACCCTTTTTCCTTTTCTTGCCTGCCGGTCAGGCAGGAGAGCGTCTTTCTTGCCGCCCGCCTGCATGGGACGCATGCTGTAAAGCAGCCTGATTCCCTATGCGCCCGCCCCTGCCGCAGCATAAACGGACTTCTCAGCGCGTGCATCCTCTCCGAAGTCCGTCCGGCTATTATTGTAACAGATTATACCAGTCCCGTCAAGGGGGAAATACCAGATATATTTTATCCCGTTCGAAATGTATACAAGATATTGTGTTTTTACTACTCTTGTCGAATCCCTTCCAGCCCTGTAATTCTGCGGTTTTCTGCGCGCAGAGCAGCCGCTGCCGGCAGACTATCTGCCCGTGCGTGGTGCTCCATCCAGCCATGAATTGTACTCACAGGCTGTTTGGCTCGTGCCAGTGCAGGGAAAAATTCCGACGGCGATGCACTTCCTACAGCGCGCAGAACACCTCCTTCGGCACATACGCCTTCACATAGATCCCGTCCTCGCGGTAGTCCTCCTCCAGCAGCTGCCCGAATTTGCGTATCTGCTGAATTTTCCCCGCCTCCTGGTAGCCAAATACCTTCTCCACCAGTATCTTCCGCTCCGCCAGCAGCTCGCTGATGGCCGTCAGCAGCTCCTCGACGCCCTCCCCTGTCTTTGCCGACAGCTTTACGGTCCGCTCCGCCTTCAGATCCTTGATCGTTCTTCCGCCCGGAATCCGATCCTGCTTGTTGAACACGGTGATGATCGGCTTATCCTTGATTTCCAGCTGCCGCAGCGTTTCATAGACAATGTGCATCTGCTTCTCCGCCTCCTCGTTTGAGGCGTCCACAACATGCAGTATCCCGTCGGAATACTTTGCCTCCTCGAGCGTCGACCGGAAGGCGTCGACCAGATGGTGTGGCAGCTTGCGGATAAAGCCGACCGTGTCGGTCAGAAGTATCTCCTCGCCGCTCGCCAGCCTCCGGTTCCGCGTCGTCGGGTCGAGCGTCGCAAACAACATATCCTCCGAGAGCACTCCCGCCTCCGTCAGATAGTTGAGCAGTGTCGATTTGCCCGCGTTCGTGTAGCCGACAATGGCAAACACCGGCGTCGGGCTCTTGCTGCGCAGGCTTCTCGCCACCTCACGGTTTTTCTTTACCTCGGCAAGCTCCCGGCCAAGCTGTGCAATACGGCCGCGGATCTGCCGCCGGTCCGACTCGAGCTTGTTCTCGCCCGGCCCCCTCGTCCCGATGCCGCCGCCGAGCCTTGAGAGCGCACCGTGACTTCCGATCAGCCTCGTCTGCCGGTACTTCAGCTGGGCGAGCTCCACCTGTATCTTGCCCTCGCGCGTGACTGCATGCTGCGCAAAAATATCCAGTATCAGCATCGTCCGGTCCATTACCTTGCAGTCGAGATAATTTTCCAGGTTTTTCATCTGCGCCGGGGCAAGTTCATCGTCGCAGATAATACCGGTGGCTCCCAGCTCGCTCACGAGCGCCGCTACCTCCGCGATCTTTCCCTTACCGATATAGGTGCCCGGATGCGCGCTCTCGCGGTTCTGGATGACGACGCCGAGCGTCTCCGCCCCGGCCGTCCTCGCCAGCTCCCGCAGCTCCTCGAGCGATTCCGCCGTATCGTCCTGCTCCGACGCCTGCACGCCGACCAGGATAACGCGCTCCGCGTTCTCCTTTATTTCAATAAGCTCCGCCATAGTCCCTCCTGTCCTGCTGCCCTTCCGTCCGCAGTTTCTCAGCAGCCGCAGGCATTTTCCTGCTTTCCGACCGCCCTTCTCGCCTGCTCCTATCTTTTTTCTGCATTGTTGGCCAGCCGCGACAGAAATTCATATTCCCGCGCCGCGGCCTCATGCTCCTCGTCCCCTGCCGCAGCCCAGTCCTTCAGATAATCCGCCATGGCATCCTTCGCCTCGCTCCAGCGGCTCTGCTTCTCCAGCAGCGCAATATACACCCTGTCCCGCCTGCGCCGCTGCTCTGCGCCGTCCGGCTCCGACAGCCGCTCATAATATCCCGCGGCCTCCTCCGTGCGGTCAAGCTCCAGCATGCAGACCGCAAGCCGGTAATAAATCTCCTCATCCGCGGCTCCGGCCCGCTTAAGCTCCTCCAGATACGCGGCCGCGCCGGAATAATCCTCCTCCGCCATCCGCAGCTGAGCCAGATAATAGCCTGCCTCGGAACGGCCGTTTTCATACAGCGAGGAAAACATTGTGCCGGCCGTCCTGTAGTCCCCGACGGAAAATGCCGCGATCGCGCCCGCAAGAGCCTCCTCGTCGTTTTCCGGAGTCATGGCGGCAAGCCGTCCCGCCGCCTGCGCCGCCTCCGCTTCCCGGCCGAGCTCCCTCAGGGCAGTCAGCTTGCCGAGCAGCGTGCCCATTCCCTCATCCCCGGCCGAGAGGGCCAGCTCAAATTCCGCAAGAGCCTCCTCATACTGCTCCTGCTCCATATAAATATCTGCCCGCAGCCGATACAGCTCCTTCGACCCGCCGAATTCCTCCAGCAGCCTGCCGCAGAGCGAGAGCATCTCGGAAAACTCCCCTCTCTCCCTTTGCCCCTGAAGCAGCAACGAATTTGTCTGCGCCAGATATGCCCGGATATCCTCATCATACTCCGGAAGCTGCTCAATGTTCAGCGCTGCGTAAAAGCAGGAAATTGCCTTTTCGGCCTCACCCGCCCGGTACCAGGCAATTCCGGCGCCGCGGTATGCCCTTTTGTTGTTTTCCTGCACCGCCGGAAAACTCTTGTCCAGAATAACCTGCTCAAACTGCCCTGCCGCCTCCTCATAGCTTCCGAGCGCGAGCAGCGCATAGCCGTAATACAGATAACTCTCCGCTTTATCCTCGTTTTTCTCTAGGGCAGCCGCAAACTGCTCTGCCGCCTCCTTATAATTTTGTGCCTCGTACGCGGCGACGCCGCGCTCGTATTCCTTTTCTCCGGAATCCGCCGCGCAGGCGCACGCTCCCGAAAGCATGGCGGCAAGCAGCGCGGCGATATATCCCTTTTTTGCTCTTCTCATATTTATACCCGTGCATATCGCGATCTTCCTCGTGATACTGCTTTAAATAAGGAGTTTGAAAGTTTACTTTCACACTTTTTCACCCGTATATCTCGCAGACCGGCCCGCTCCCGTTACTCATCAGCCGGCTGTGTCCTGCGGCAGACCTGCGTAGACATCCGCAATATATGCCGCCTTCTCAGGGAAATGAGTCCTCAGATACATTAAATACTGCAGTGAGCTTCCCTCGTAGGGCTGTACGTCCCCCAGCATGCTGACCTCATAGCAGTTGCGGATCACATTAATAATGCAGTTTTCCGTGTGATCCTCCTTACAGTTCTTGCATTCCTTCAGAATATGGGCGATCGCCGTTCCCAGCTTCGTTTCGTCAAACACCTTGAAATCCATGGTCGGAATGCGGTTCGTTCCGTCGGGAACCTCCTTCTGCGGAGCTTTTTTGTAATTCTGTATGCACTCCTTCGCAAAGCCTATGGTGCATGAGGCGTTCTGACACTGTCCGCACAGCGCTTCTCCCTTGCAGCAATCCTCCAGATCATTCCCGATCAGCTCCGCATTCAATCCCTTTTTATGTACCCCTTCCATAACCCGTACCTCCTTTGCCCGCTTTTATCTGTTCCTGAATTCTGCACAGCACAGTATAGCATATCAGCGGCGGGTTTTCCACCTCTATTTTGTTTTGAAGCGCCGCCGCAGCGCACCTTCGGATTCAGCCCTCCTCCTTCAGCAGACGCTCCAGCAGCTCCACATAAATCCGAAACTGCTCCCGCCCGAAATCCGTCAGAAAATAGGTTGTGCTGGTTCTCCTTCCCCGCTGCTCCCGTTCCGTCCGCACAAAGCGGTTTACCTCCAGCATCTCCAGCTGCTTTCCGAGATTTCCGTCCGAGGCCTGCAGCAGCTTCTTTAAGACGGTAAAGCTCTTTCCCCCCGGCAGCAGCGCGGCGATAATGCCCAGCCGTATTTTTGAGGAAAAAACATCTGATATTTCATCAAACATGGGGTATGCCTCTCAAGCTCTATAATTTTATTTTACACCCTGCATATACCACAAATCCGTAACATTGCATCAATGAAAAATCGGAGCAGGATGTTCCAGCTTCATCACACCCCCAAGAATAACTGCAAATATTCCGGGGATTACCGAGGTGCTCAGAGCCGCGCCGAGGGAAACCGACTGAGTCATCCCCTGCCCGACGGCATATTCCACTGTTGTCGGCAAAACCAGAATGACAATGCTGACAACCGCATAGACAAGTGCCAGAAGCTTCGGCGCTCCGCGCCCGGTCAAAATACCGGTTGCCATCAATAGCAGAGGCATTGCTGCCATCAAAAACAGATATGGTATATTGACATACAGCGCAATTTCATCGGGCGAGAACGCCCGGGAAAGTCGAGCTGCCAATTCGCCGTAGACTGTAACCCCCAGAAACAGACAGCCCCACAGGTCGATCAGCTGAAGACCCAGGCCCTGCGCCCGCCTCTTTTGCTGCCCGCGGCAGTGCAGATACACGGCCAGAACCGCCGCCAATCCGAGAATGCCCAGACCCTGGCGGGCATAGATAACGATCGCCGCCTGCCGCCCGGCCGGCATACCGTCCGGCAGGGCATGCCACAGTCCGAAGGTATCGGCAAGTGACAGCAGCCCCTCAATCACCCAGAAAATTCCCGCAGTGAAAAAGAGCTTTGCCGCCGCGGAAAAATCTCCGAAGGTCAGGCCAAGAACCCTCTTTATCTCCTCAACATCACTCAAAGCTTTTTTTATATTGTCCTCCATTATATCCCCTCCATACTCTGTAAAATAGATACTCTCTTTTTTAGAGTATACTACCCGAAAAACCGATTGTCAACCGATTCTTTTTATGCTATATTTATTGCCAGTTAAAGCTTTTCTTAAAATTTACGGAGGAATCGTCATGGATTTAAAAGCTTTCAAATGGACACGGGAACCGGAACAATACCGAATCGAAAACGACAAAATCGAGATTATCACAAAGCCGCACACCGACCTGTGGCAGAGAACGTACTACCATTTTCAAAATGACAATGCCCCGGTTTTCCAAACCGAAACCGAGGAAAAATATTTCAGCTTCCTCGTAAAAACCGAATTTACCGACAGCCACCACCGTTTCGATCAGTGCGGCATCGTCATGTATCTGGACAGTGAGAACTGGCTGAAGGCTTCTGTGGAATATGAAAACGACAGCTATCAGCATCTCGGCAGCGTTGTAACGAATCATGGATATTCCGACTGGGCAACCACGGCGATTGACGCCTCCGTCAAAACCATGTGGTATCGGTTCAGCAGGCGGGAGGACGATTACTGCATCGAATGCTCCGCGGACGGCGTTCATTTTAGTCAGATGCGGATATGCCATATATTTCACGGCGCAGGAAAGATCGCTTTCGGTATTTACGCATGCTCTCCCGAGGCTTCATCGTTCCGGGCAGTATTCACGGATATGCAGATCACGGAGTGCCAGTGGAAACCGCATGACGGCCAGCAGCCGGACTAAAGCGGGACAACATTCTACCCGATCAATACCTTCTTCCCCTCAAACGCAAACCCGTATTTCCGGATGCGCCCTGCCGGAATCCCCTCCGCCTCAAGCGCTGCGGCATAACGTTTTTCCTCGATCTGCTGCAGCGCTGCATCCACCGTATCCTTTAACGTCGTTTCCTCCTCGGCGTCGTGAACCTTAAACTCCATGATAATGGCATTCATCCCGGTATCCGTAACGCTTTTTGGCTTAAGCATCACATCATAGCGTCCAAAACCGCTCTCGCGGTTCGAGGTAATCACATACCGGTCGGACAGCTCCACCATCAGCCCAAGCACAAAGCCGTGGTAAAAGCGCTCCGGCTCCGCGCTCCCGGACAGCTTGTTCCCTGCATCAAAACTGGAAAACGTTGCAAGCGCAACCTTGTTCATATAATGATTCATGGTCTTTCTATCATCCAGAAGCAGTGCCTTGATAAAATCATTATACGCCGTAGAATTCCCCTTAAACCACCCCCGGATCAGCCTTCGGAACATCATCCTTACTTCCCGGTTCGTAAGACTTAAGGTATACTCCCATTCTCCCGTGTCCGGATCCATCTCCCGTTTTTCCACCTTGAGATACCCGCCCGCAAGCAGCAGGCTCCATATAGCATCTTCGCCCGCGTCGAGCTGGCTGAACACAAGCTGCTCATCAATCAGCGCATGGAGGGTTCCGCCGTTTAAAAGGTCTTCCATCGTCAGCTTCACATCCCTGCTGCCCTCCCGGATCAGCTTGCCGACAAGGCTGTTGCTGCTTGTGTTTGCCCAGTAAGCGGAATACTCCCTTTTGTCAAGAAAGCTGATAATGGACCAGGGATTATAAATATCCGCCCGTTCCCCGAAGGTAAAGCCATCGTACCAGTTCTTTACTTCACTCTCCTGATCCGAGAGCCCGAATTCGCGCAGCGAATCCGACACC
>CAMWWR010000047.1 GCA_947178045.1 uncultured Clostridia bacterium | reverse complement strand
GCGGAACAGGAAAAGCACAGCCGGGGTTCAGGCGGATCCGGGCGAAAAATTACAGCAGGTTTGCGGGAGAATGGCTGCTTCTGAGAAGAAGACTTCCTTCTCCCCCTTTTCTTTTCTCAGGAAATTGCTCAGAAGGGGCTTGTCCGACGGCGGCATTTTGTAGTAAAATTGCCGTAATGAATGATCGGCCGGCGGACTTGTAACAGACACTGTCCCGGTCTGTCATAAAGGAGGAAGAACGGATGAATCGTGTCGTTATGCTTGTAATATTTGCCGCGGTCGCCGCTGTGGCGGGGGCCTATTCTTTTTTCTGCATCCGCAGACTGCTGGAATTTTATCTGAAAATCTCGAAGAAATGGCGGAATGTGATCAGTGCGCTGGGCGCGGTGCTGCTGCTGCGCGGCTGCATCAATCTGTGGCGTCTCCCCGCGGTCATATCGCTGCATATCCTGGCCTTCTTTCTTGTTTTTGACCTGCTGGCGGTCTTTGTGCGAAGACTCTGGAGGAAGCACGGGGATCCTGCGCGGCCCGCATACCGGCGCTGCCGAATCCTGTACCGCAGCGGCGCGCTGGCGCTGCTCGGGTCGGCGCTGCTGCTCGGCTACGGCGCATATAATATGAGGCATATTGTGTCGACGGAATATAAGATCTCGACGCAGAAGCCGATCGGAAGCTATCATATCATACTGATCACGGACACGCATTATGATACGATACAGGATACGTCGCTGTTAAAGGAGAAGGCGGAGGAGATCAGCGGCCTGCATCCGGACATCGTTATTCTGGGCGGAGATATTGTCGAGGAGGGAACCTCGAAGGAGTCGATGCAGGAGGTGTTCCGCGTGCTCGGCGGGATCAAGAGCACCTACGGAACATACTATGTGTACGGCAATCATGATCTTCAGCCATACAGCGGGACAAAGCAGTACAGCAGGGAGGAGCTTGAGGCCGCGGCGCGCGCGGGCGGAGTCCGGATACTCCGCGATGAAAGCGTGGAGTTCGGCGGGGAGTTGATTCTTGCGGGAAGGGATGACGCCGCGTGGGAAGGCAATTCCGGGAGGGCTTCGTCCGCGGAAATACTGAGCGGCGCGGACCGGGGAAAATATATTATTCTGGTGGATCATCAGCCGAGGGATTTTGAGGGAAACGAGGTGGCCGGCGTCGATCTCATGCTTTCGGGGCACACGCACGCGGGGCAGGTCTGGCCGGCAGGAACAATCCTCGAGCTGCTCGGAAATTACAATTACGGGCTTTACAGGCAGGGCAGCAGCACGCTGATCGTCTCCTCCGGCTTCACGGGCTGGGGATATCCGCTGCGCACACAGGCGAATTGCGAGTATGTTCAGATATGGATCGAGGGAGCCGGGCAGAAGGAAAATCAGGCGGATTGAAGGTCCGGGTATGAAAATTTCGGATCTTCAAATCTTGAGTTTCCGCACTTTACATTTCGGGTGTTCGGGAACTGCTTCTTTCTGCACGGACACGCTTTCGCTTGGAAAAAAACGCAGCGGACACATAAAGTGCGGAAACTCAAGCTTCAAACCTGTTTACAAAAAACGGATTTTCCACTATAATAAAACAAGGGAAACGCGGATTAAAGCGCTTCCTGAAGGTATTTATCCGAAAGGGAAACGGATATTCTGCCTGATTGGCGCTATGAAATTTACAACGCAAAAGGAGTAAAAGAGAATGAAAAAGTTGTCAAAGCTGGCGGCCGTTCTTATGAGTTCGGCGCTGTTTCTGTCCGCTGCGGGGGAGCTTCCGGTCAGGGCAGAGGAGGTTGTGGGGCAGAAGACGGAGCAGAAGGCGGCAGAGTATGCGAAGCTTTCCTATGATGTGACGAAGCCGGTTGAGCTTGTTTCGGGAGAGGTTACGCAGTTCCAGGTAGAAAAGGTGAATAATAAGACCTGCTATTTTACCTTTTCCTTAAAGGAGACGAGCAGGGTGGAGATTACGGGGCATGTGGAAGGGGGCTCCATGACGAACCTGAGCTGGAATTTCAGGGGGGTCTATACCGACAAGCTCTGCACAAAGGGACTGTCAGAGCTGGACGCCGTCGATGCGGGAACCTACTATGTTGTTTTTGAGTGTACGCCAAACCGTCTGAGCGACGATCAGGTGCTCACGGTGTCCCTTGAGACGACCTCCTGGGGCTGGGGAGAGGGCGTGGACGGGAAAACGACGGACAACCCGATTGCGCTGACGGTCGGCAAGGACTGCAAAATCAATATTAACGAGAAGTACGCGACCCGCTATACAAAATTTGCATTGGAGAATGATACGGTTCTGAAGGTGCAGGGAAATATAGCAGAAAGCTATTCGTCCGCCTCCATGCGGGTCTATGACGCGAAGGGGACGAATATCACATCCACGGCGGCAGGGGTTTCCGAGCTGGAGCTCGGTAAACCGGGCGAGTGGTCCAAGGAACATACGCTTACCTTAAAGGCGGGAACATATTATCTTGGCATTACATGGAGAGGACAGATGTACTCCTCGGATTTCACGTTCCGCACCGAGATTTTAAAGGAGACGGACAATACGCCGCCCGCAAAGCCGACGAAGCTTGTCTACAAGGCGGGCACGACGAAGGTGACCGGAAACGGCGAGAAGAATGCGACGGTGTTTGTGCGTGTCGGGGATACGATTTACTCCGGCAAAATTACCAGCAAGGGCACGTTCAGCATAAAGACCGCAAAGCTGGTAAAGGGTGATGTGATCTATGTCTGGGTGATGGACAAGGCGCTCAATCAGGGCAGGTACGTCAAGGTGACGGTGAAGTAGGATCTGACGATTCCGCATGCCAAGTAAAGGCGGCGCACTGAATTTTTCGGAGGGATATACCGGATGCTTTTTGAGAAGCCGCTGCATCCCGCAGAGAAAGATTTGGTGCGCCGGCCTTTTTTGAGTTTGAAGAGCTTTTCGGGCTTTCAAAGCTTAATTGCAGGAACGGAGAACAACGAAAAATCGCCCGGACAGTTCGCAATATTTGAACAAAAGACAGCACAAAATCGTTTGCCCGCATGGACAAAATCGGCTAAGCTTATAAAAAGAGAACGGGCGGGAAGGCGGGCGGCGGCCTGTCTGCGCGGACGGAGGGAATATGCGGACCCGCCGGAAAGAATGGAGGATAAGGTATGGGGAATGTGACGGCGGGCGGCCCGAGGGCGCCGAAGGATCCGACAAAAAAAAGGCCGGCGGTTTATCTGATGCTGGATGATGTGATCGAGGGAACACTGCGCGAGGACGGCAGATATGCGGAAATCTGTTTTCTTGAGGGGAGAGTAAAGGCGAAGATTATGGCGCTGGCGCCAGAAATGCCGGAGGAGATTGCGGAAGGGCTGCAGACCTGTGCGGGGCTGCGCAAATATGTGCATAGCATAGGGATTGCCGCGTCGGCGCAGGAAAAGGAGCTGCTTTCGGAGAAGCTGCAGTTTTCCCTGAACTGCCGCCGGGAAAACGATTACGGCGGAACGGTTTACCGCGCGGAGGTGCCGCTGAACGGGCAGGAGGTGCTCATCGAGCTGGCAGACTATCCGGCCTCGGAGCTGGACACCGCGCTCGCTTCGTTCCGGATGCAGTTCGAGCGGTATATGACGGCGAAAATGACGATTATATTTTACCTCAACGACGGCTTTGAGGTGCCGGAGCTGATTCCGGACCCGCCGGTGGATTTTGCCTCGCCGGAATACCGCCGGATGATCGAGGCATCCCTCCTGCAGGAGGGGAATCTTTTCCGGCTGAAGCGCGCGATCGCAAAGGCAAAGCGGGGCGAGGAGGTCACGATCGCCTATATCGGCGGTTCCATCACGCAGGGAGCGGGCGCGAAGCCGATCGGGACAAACAGCTATGCGTATCAGTCCTGTTTGGCGTTTCGCAGGCGTTTCGGAGCGGGGGATGGCTCGAATGTACATCTTGTCAAAGCAGGAGTTGGCGGCACGCCGTCCGAGCTCGGACTCTGCCGCTATGAGAATGAGGTGCTGCGCGGCGGGACAGTACAGCCGGATATCGTTGTGATTGAGTTTGCCGTGAACGACGCGGGGGATGAGACGAACGGCGTCTGCTACGAGAGCCTTGCACTGATGGCGGCCAAAGGGCCGGGCACACCGGCGGTCGTTCTCCTGTTCGCCGTGTTTATGGATGATTTTAATTTGCAGGACCGCCTTGCCTGCGTCGGGGAAAACTACGGATTTCCGATGGTCAGCCTGAAGAATGCGGTGACGCCGCAGTTCTATCAGGAGAAGCCTGTGCTGACGAAGCGCCAGTATTTCTACGACCTGTATCATCCGAGCAATACCGGGCACCGGATCATGGCGGACTGCCTCGACTATTTATGGGAGCGGGCGGACGCTGCAACGCAGATGTTTTCCGAGGTGGACTACGACAGAGCCCCGGCGATCGGAAATACCTATCAGGGGCTGAAGGTGTTTACCAGAGCGGATATTCTTGCGCTCGGCGGGGACGGGATGTGCTATCCGGGTGGCGTTTCCGGTGAGGACAGGACGGGCGATGCCGGGGCAGAAAAGGCCGGGAGGGTACTGCAGGCCGTAAAGAGTCTGAATGCGGGCTCCTTTTCCGGGACGGATAGGGAGGTTCAGTATGTGGAGCGCGACGCGGATGCCTTTGCGACCCCGGAATTCCCGGAAAACTGGATGTATGCAGGCGACGGAACGAGCGGAAGCTTTCGCATGACGATACGCTGCAGGGATCTGCTGCTCATCTATAAGGATTCCGGAGATCGAAAATTCGGGAAGGCAGAGGCGTGGGTGGACGGAAGCCTGGCCCGCGTGATCGACCCGCTCGAGGTGGGTTGGAACCACTGCAACGCGTATATCATCCATACCGGGGAGTGTGCGGCGGAGCACGAGGTCGAGTTAAGGCTTGCCGAAGCGGACAAATGCTTTACGATTCTCGGCTTCGGGTATACGGAATAGGCCGCTTCGCGGCGCAGATTCGGCGCGGAAAAGGCTTTAATCAGTGATTTTCTAAAAAAGGGCAGCGATCATTCGACCGCTGCCTTTTTTAACGTGGCGTTAATGACCTCCATCAGGAGGGACTGGGTGTATTTTTTGTTGTCGTCCAGCTTGATGTCCGCCGGTGCAACGCCGCCGACAAGCTGCTCCGCGAGCGCGTTGAGCGACGGCTCGATCAGAGGGTACATCGTGGTGACGGATTCCTCGAGATTGACGAGGCGCACGGAGTTGATATGGTTGGAGTCCAGCACGAGCTCCAGATTGAGCAGCGAGTCTCCGAGCGCGATGGTGGAGGTGTAAACTCCCGCGCGGTATGTAGCCTCCGGCTTCTGGGAAATCGCCGGATCGGGCGCGGCAGGGGCGGGATCGCCGGACGAGCTGCGGAATGTAAAAAAGAGGAAGAGCAGCAGTGCGGCGCACAGTGCAATCAGTCCGATGGCCAGTCGGTTTTTGCGGAGCACCAGAATTTTAGTTTGCAAAATAGGACCTCTCAATCTGCCGTGCGAAACGGCGTTTATTCCCATAAGGTTGGGTTGCCTTTGGTTCAATATATGAGCGTCGGCGGCGGAATATACCTCGCCGGGGCCCACTTCCGTTCCGGGACCCGCGGATCCGCAGCAGCGGCCAGGCCCGGCATTCCGCGCGGAGACTCATATTTTTGCCATGCCTGGCCGATATAATCGATATCAGAGTATTTTGTGAAACAGGAGGGTGCAAAATGCTGAATGAGATCGGGGGAACGTCGCTGTTTTCCCAGGCGCAGGTGACGATCGGAAGGGACAGGGAGTCCGGCGTTCGGACCGCGGGCGGACGGAAAAAGAATAAAAAACTGAAAAGTCTGAATTATAATGCCAGGGATATCGCGGCGCAGCTGATGCGCGCGAGAGAAGTGAAGGCGGCGTCGGATGTGCTCTGCCGCGCCAAAAGCAAGGTGAACACGCTCCGGCGGTGTCTGGGGAGCGGAATGTATGAAAACAGCGAGGTGTGGAAGGCGATCGCGCACGCGAACAGGATGGTGGACTGCGCGAGCATGAAGCTCCGCAATCTTGAGGAGGAGGAAGCGGAGAGACGGAACAACGAGAAGGCCAATAAAAGGGGGGCCGGCAGGCTGCACAGCGAATCGAAGCGCCGGGCGCTCCGCAAGAGCCAGGAGATCCGGCTGAAGCAGAAAAAGGAGTCGCTGGAGCGGAAAATGAAAACGCAGGAGCTTCAGCTGGAGCAGAAGAAGCGTATGCACCGGAGCAGAGAAAACGGGAAGATCAACGAGGCGGCCATGAGCTATTGGAAGAGCCGGCCCAGACAGGCCCAGAGGGTGGACTGCGACGGAGTTATGCTGGAGCTGAGCATTTCGGCCGCTCAGCTGAGCGAGCTGGCGCGCGACAGGCAGTCGCTCCGGCAGATAGAGCGGCAGCTTGTGCAGGAGCAGGCGGTGCAGGCGGCCGCGGCGCAGGAATCTGCCGGACCGGTATCCGCTCCGACAGGAGAGCCGGCGCTGTCGGCAGGAGCGGAAGGAGCTGCCGCGGGCGGCGAGGGAGGCGCGGCAGCATCCGCCGCCGTTCCGGTCAGCACGGTAGATGTGCAGGTGTGACGGACGAAAAACAGACTGGGAAGGTTTTTCACGGAAGCATTCGGAATCGAGCAGCGCATCGGCGTGCGCAAAAAAGCTGCCGTACCGGCGATATTCGGTACGGCAGCTTTGCGCATCACAGAAAATTAAGTACAGGGCAACTTACTCCGCGGATTCCTCGGAGGCATCCTCTGCGGCATTCTCCGCAGCAGCCGGAGCGTCGCTGTCGTCGAAGTCGAGATCGCCGTCAAGGTCGTCATCGAGATCGTCGTCATCGTCAAACTCTTCCATATAATCCGGCGTCACATAGCGGTATACGGCGTATGCGATCACTGCGATCGCGGCAACAGCGCCGATGATGGCAAGGAAGAACACGAGCGTGTGCTTTTTCTCCTCGATCGGATCCTCCTTTTTCTTAATGAGCTCGCTCAGCTTGGATTCCGCGAGCATTTCGCCAAGCTTGGAGCTGGCCAGCAGATTCTCTAATTTGTTTGAATTGTTGCACATAAAAACACGTCCTTTCTCTTTGCTTTCATAATTGCTTATGGGAGCAGTATACCACATTGCGGCTCGATTTACTATAAAATTTTGTGAAATTTATGATTTTTTCTTTGAACGGGCCGCTCAGGCCTGCTTTTTCAATTTGGCGAAGCCGGCCAGCATTTTTTTTGTCCCGGCATTCGGGAAATCCACCGTGACCTCGTAATCCCGTCCGCCCTTGACAATGCCGGTTACGAGCCCCGTGCCGAATTTGGTGTGAAGGACGGTATCGCCGACGCCGTATTCGAGCGGAGCAAGATTGGCGTTGTCAAACTGCCGGACGGGTCGGGGAGCACGGTGCGCGGCCGGAGCAGGGGACGGAATGCCGGAGGGAAAGCCACTCTGAGCCGGAGCGCCGGACGGGGCCCCAGCCGACGAACGTCCACCCGGCGAAAAGCGCCCGCCGGAAAAATCTCCGGAGGAAAAGCCCGATCCCGGCGGGAAAGACGGCCTTGCCTGGCGCAGCAGGCTTGTCCCGTAGGAGCGCTCCGGGGCGAGCGTGGCGGCCCTGCCGATGCCGCGGTAGTTCAGCAGGTAGCGCGGGATCTCATCGATAAAGCGGGACGGGCGGTTGTACTGGGTTTCGCCGCGAAGCATGCGTGCGCGCGCCGCGGAGAGCTGCAGCTCCTTCATGGCGCGGGTGATGCCGACATAGCAGAGGCGGCGTTCCTCCTCGACCTCCGTCTCGGGATCGTCTGCGTTGACCGCCATGTAGCCGGGGAAGATCCCCTCCTCCATGCCGCAGAGGTAAACATACGGGAATTCCAGCCCCTTGGCGGAGTGCAGCGTCATAAGCACGACGAAATTGCTGTCCTCCGTCAGATTATCCACATCCGCGACAAGCGCGACCTCCTCGAGAAAGCCGCTCAGGCTCGGCTCCTCGTTCGCGCTCTTCAGGTATGCAGCCAGCTTGTTGATCAGCTCGTTTACATTGTCGGTGCGGTCCTGCGCGGTCTGCGCGTCCTCGGTCTCCTCGATATCCTTCAGGTAGCCGGTCGCGTCAAGGAGTTCGTTTACAAGGTCGGTTAGCGTGTAGCCCGGCCTGAAAAGATTGCTTTTCAGGCTTTCGATCAGGCTGACGAACGACTGGATCTTCGACGCGGTGCGTCCGAGCCCCGGAATGCTCTCCGTGCTGCGCAGGGCAGCGTAAAAGCTGAGCCCGTGCTCCTGCGCCCAGGCGTCGACGCGGTCGAGCGTCGCCAGGCCGATGCCGCGCTTCGGCACGTTGATGATGCGCTTGACGGCGACGGAATCCATCCCGTTGTCGATCGTTTTCAGGTACGCAAGAATATCCTTGACCTCGCGGCGCTGGTAGAAATTGATGCTGCCGATGACCTTGTACGGGATGCCGCGCAGGATAAGCTTCTCTTCAAGTACGCGGGACTGCGCGTTCGTGCGGTACAGGACGGCGAAATCCCGCCAGGCCGGGGCGGCGGGGGTTCCGGCTTCGCCGCTTCCGGAGCCGGGCGCGAATGCACCGACCTTCGCCGCGATGTCCGCCGCGATGGCATCCGCCTCCTCGTAATCCGTCTCGTACTGGGTGAAGGAGACGGGGGAGCCCTTTTCGTTCGCGGTCCAGAGCTTTTTGTCCCTGCGCCCGAGATTGTGATGAATGACCTCGTTCGCGGCATCCAGGATGCTCTGCGTCGAGCGGTAGTTCTGCTCGAGCTTGATGACGGAGGTGTCCGGATACTGTCTCTCGAAATCGAGGATATTCCGGATGTTCGCCCCCCGGAATTTGTAGATGGACTGATCATCGTCGCCGACGACGCAGAGATTGTGCTCGATCTCGCCGTACTCGTTCTCGGAGCAGGCGAGCAGGCTGATCAGGCGGAACTGCGCCGTGTTCGTGTCCTGGTACTCGTCCACAAGGAT
>CAMWWR010000046.1 GCA_947178045.1 uncultured Clostridia bacterium | reverse complement strand
GTATCAAATCCTCTGACATCGTCTCCCTGCCAGCAGTGCAGAGAGACCGGAACCTCCCTCAGTTTCGCGATCGCCGCGTCCGTATCCACGCCGACGGCGGCATACGCCTGTTTCGCATCCATGTAGCTCATTCGTCCACCTCCATCTGAATTTTCAGATTGCCCAGCGCCGTCGCCTCAACGGGCAGGGCAGTCACCTTCTTTTTCGTATACGCCGCGGTCAGCTCATTCAAATACTCGTTTTTTGCGCCGCCCCCGGCAATGTACAGCCCGCTTCTCACCTGCCCGGTCAGATTCTCCAGCTCCCGGACGGCTTCGCCGTAGCTGTGTGCCAGAGAATGGTACACGCTGTTGATCACATCGGCGTCCGTCAGCCCTTCGTCGCCCAGCGCCGACAAAAGCTCCGCCTTCATATCCGCCGGCGCCATAAAACGCGCGTCGTTCACATCGAAGATTTTTATGTACCGGCTGCCGCGCGCCAGCTCCACCATCTCCGAAAAGCCAATACCGAGCTGCTTCTGCAGCTGCTGAATGATCCACAGCCCCATGATATTTCTCAGATACCGGATATAGCCCACGCCGCCCTCGTTGGTGAAATTGGCGTCAAGACTCTCCTTTGTTGTGACGGCCCGCGCGATTTTTGCCCCGAGGAGCGACCATGTACCGCTGGAGAGGAAGATTGCATCCTCCGGCACATTGATGCCCTCCACGGCGGACGCCGTATCGTGCGTGGCACAGAGCACGACCCGAATTCCCTCATACTCCCCCAGCACCGTGCCCGGCGCGCACAGGCGGCCAAACAGCCGCTGCGGCAGACCCAGCCTCTGTGCAAGCTCCCCGTCATATTCTCCGCTGTCGGCATTCACCAGGCCGGTGGTGGTCGCCTCGGTGTATTCATGCGTCTTTACACCGGTCAGTTTATACATGAAATACTCCGGCATAAGCAGAAAATCGGTCGCCCTCTCCAGCCTCCCTGCGCTCTTGTCCGCAAAAAGCTGATATATGGTGTTGAAGCTCTGAAACTGAATGCCCGTGCGGGCGTACAGCTCCGAAAACGGCACGAGCTCATGCACCTGCCGGATGGCTTCCGCCGTGCGGCCGTCCCGGTAGGCATAGCACGGAAAAATCTCCCGGTCGCCCTCCAGCAGCACATAATCCACGCCCCAGGTATCGACGGAAAGGCTGACAATATCACTGAAACGACGTCTGGCGGCGGAGATTCCTGCCTTTACCTCCCGCAGCAGCCGCTCCGCGTCCCATATCAGATGCCCGTCCTTCTCCTCCATAAAATTGGGAAAACGGTATACCTCCTCGGTCTGTATCCGACCATCCTCCCGCCAGCCCACAATGTGCCGTCCCGAGGACGCTCCGATATCGATCGCAAGATAACGCTTCATCACATCACCTTCCTTAAAGATATATATAATAATTCCACTATAGCACAAAGGAGATCGCCCTTGCAATCCTTTTCGGATTTCCGATGGAATATGTAGTAACAGTTCAATGCAGGAAACGCTTTTATCAGCGTTTCCCAAAAAGGAAATTCTTGCACTTTCGCCGTTTCGATGCTATGATTAAAACACTGCTGTTTCGTAAAACAGCCAAAAGGAAAGAAGGGAGTATTGAAATGCAACCGCAAAACGAAAAAAGCGTCATATCCCGCCCGTCCGCGCGGCGCGGAATCGGCATTACGGGAAAGCTGATGGCCGCCATTATTGTGAGCGTCATCATCGCCGTGGGTGTGATGATGTTCGTGGTCTACAATCAGATGTCCCGGACGCTTCTGGAAAAAAGCGAGGATATGCTGCGGACCTCCATGGAAAAAACGCTCCAGGAGACAAGGGCCTGGATGAACCGGACACTGACCATGCTGGAGGCGCAGAGGGACACGATCGAATACGAGGATATGGATATCCCCGAAATGCTGGAATATATCAAACATACGGCAAATCAGAACGATGCCTATCCCGCCGGGCTGTATGTGGCTCTGACGGACGGCTCTCTGTATCACGCCTCCTTTGTGCCCGGCCCGGAATTCAACGCCCTTGTAAAGAGCTGGTATCTGGACGGGCTTGGCTCCGAGGATTTCATTCTGGGCGACGTGTACTTTGACGAGGACAGCCGTTCTTATGTGGTGGGCGCCTCCGGCGTGCTGAAGACCCGCGGCGGAGCGGTGCGCGGCGTCGCGGCGGCGGACGTGTATCTGGATTCCATCTCGGGCATCGTAAGCAATACCCGGATCGAGAATACCGGCGGCATCTTTTTGATGGATACCCGGACGGACACAATCATCGGCCACCGGGACGAGACGATCGTCGGAAAAAAGCTGAGTGAGCTTGACACCGGCATCTACGCGTACGCCGACGGGCAGATACAGGCCGGAAATACCGGGCTGTTCGTCTACGAGGATACATACATCCAGATATCCGGGGTTCCGGGCAGCGACTGGACGGCGGTGGCCTATGTATCACGCTCGGAGGTCCTGCACGAGCTTCATGAGCTGAACTCGACCATGCTGCTGGTAGCGGCGGCGGCAGTGATTGCGCTGAGCCTGCTGCTGATCATCCAGACCCGGTACATCATCGGCGCTCCTGTGAAGGAGCTGAGCCGGGCGGCCTCCCGGATCGCAGAGGGCGATCTGAACCAGACCATCTGCTACCGGTCCGGGGATGAGCTGGGCATGCTGGCGAGCGATTTCAACCGGGTCACGCTCCGCCTGCGGGAGTATGTAAAATACATCGACGAAATTTCGGAAAAGCTGCGGGATATCGCCGCGGGAAATCTGGCATTTACGCTGGAGAACGAATATACCGGCGAGTTTTCGAAAATCAAAACCTCCCTGGATGAGATTTCCGTCGAGCTCAACAGCACCATGTGGCAGCTGCGCACTGCCTCCAGAGATGTATCCGCCGGCGCGGATCAGGTCTCCAGGGGCGCGGTAACCCTCTCTCAGGGCTCCACGGAGCAGGCGGCGGAGATCGAAACGCTGGCCGGACATATCAGCGCCGTATCCGACAGTGTCGGCCGCATTGCCCGGGGCGCTCAGGAGGCCAGCAGCATTTCTCAGGAGGTTCGTCACGGACTTCTGGAGAGCAGCGAAAAAATGCAGAACATGAACGAGGTGATGCAGAAGATCAGCGCCAAATCGACGGAGATCCGCAAAATCGTGAAAACCATCGACGACATTGCCTTCCAGACAAGTATTCTTGCCCTGAACGCGGCGGTGGAGGCCGCCCGGGCCGGGGACGCCGGAAAGGGCTTTTCCGTCGTGGCCAACGAGGTCCGGACGCTGGCCGGCAAATCTGCCGCGGCTGCCCAGGAGACGGCATCCCTTCTGAGCGAGACGATAAGCTCCATGGAGGAGGGGGCGGACGCCGCCAGCGATACATCCGAATCTATGCTGTCGGTGGTTGCTCAGGCCGATAAGATGGACGGACTGATCCGCGGCATCGCAGACTACACAAAGCAGCAGGCCGAGGACACGGCGGAGATCACCCACGGAATCGATCAGATCGCGGTTGTTGTCCGCACCAATGTGGCAACGGCGGAGACCAGCGCCGCCGCCAGCGAGGAGCTGTCCGGCCAGGCCGCCACACTGAAGGAGCTGGTATCCCGGTTCCGTTTAAAGAGATAGACGGAGGCTCGCAAGACAGTAATACCAAAAAATCAATTAAGGCATCTGTCATGCGGAACCAGTACAAGAAAACAGGCACATGGATTTATTTCCATGTGCCGTTTCTACTGTCTTTGATGCAAATACAGCTATTAATAAAGCAAAGATTAAAAGAAACAGTAAATACTTCTTCATTTGCCTCCTAATTTTACTGTAAACTCCGTGCTCAATGTCCATACTGATCTGTCATCGTTTCGAATAACAGTTTTAGCAATTAAATACTTTCCAGCTTTCAATCGAATATTTTGTAAGTCACATATCATTTCGTATGAAGTGTGCGATTGAACACAATATCCCATATCCTCATGAAACAGTCCGTCAGCCTCTGAAGGGATCCATTCGTTGTCCTTCCATACATAAAGTGAAAAACCACTCCCGACTGTCAGGTTATTATCAGAAACATTAACAATTTTAATTGGTATATTGACTACACTATCTGTCAGTTTTTCCTCTGTCATTTGCATATAAAAGCCAGGATTCCTTTCGTCAGACCATGATATTGCGCCATCTGTTGATATATATACGGTGGTTTCTCCCTCTCTTTGCACATACAGCTTCATTGTATCACCTTCTGCCATCTGTTCTTGAATATCATTTCCTATTTGCGTATGTTCTGTTAACCAGACAGTCAAAGAAAGAAAAATAAACGCGGTGCAAATAGCGATTATACACGGTTTCCATTTCGCACTTATTCTTTTATCACTTTTTTCTGTATTCCTATATTCTAATGATGCTTCCAATATAAACTCATCATTGACATCGTTTAAAGCGAAAAATAAATCTATCTCATTCATAATAACCCCGCCTTTCTAAAACTTTTTTGAGCTTTTTTCGCAAAACATATAGATTATTGGTTATGTATTTCTCATTTCTACCCATCTGTTTTGATATTTCAGAAACTGAGTAGGAAAACCAATAACGTTTCATAAAGATAATGCGCTTCTCTTTTGGTATATCTTTTAAAAAGTCATTTAATATCTCCTTCAATATGTTCGTATCTATAGATTCATTCATGCTCTTATCAGGGATGCATTCCGCCAGTTCATCATAAGATGTTATGATTGTGTCTCCTCCTCTTTTCTTCGCCAGTTTACTTCGCAACCTGCTTATTGAAATATTTCGAATGATTTTTGATAAATATGCTTTTAAATTTTCCGGATGTAATACAGGGATGCTTTTCCATGTGTGCATATATGTATCATTTTCACATTCTTCTGCATCCTGTTTATCCTGCAGAATATTGTTCGCAATCGTTACCAGATAAGAAGAATACTTTTTCTTCGTTTCACTGATTGCGGCTTCCGATCTGTTCCAGAATAAATCAATAATAACTTCATCTTCCATCAGAACCTCCCGAATCATCTTTGTCTTCACTAATAAAGACGCAGGAAAACACAGAATATCTTAAAATAATGAACCATTTTGTTGGCTTTATATATCATTCTTTGCAGGATACATACCTGCTGATGAACCGACAAAGGAAACAGCATGACTTCTGCCATGCCGTTTCACAAAAAACATTATATTGTTTTATGATGCCCCCTACTGGTGGATCGCCCGCCGCGTCCGGTGCAGCAGGCCGCGCACCCTCTTTTTCTGCAGGAACGAATCGTAGCTCTTGATGATCAGCACCGAGCACTTCGCCATATCCATCACACGGTCCGTCCGCAGGCCGGTCACCATCTCCTGGATGCCCCAGTCAAGCGACGCGCCCATAACGACAAGGTCGTACTGCCCGGAAAACTCCACCACCTTCTCGACCAGCGCCCCTTCGGAGACCATAATCTTTACCGGCTGGTCAAACCGCTCCGCGGAGCCCTTCAGGTATTCTTCCGTCTCCGCCTTATCCTCCTCCCGGTCGATCACATGCAGCAGTGTGATCTCGGCCTCGTAAGCCTTTGCAATACGGTTGACGACCTTCGCGGTCATCTGCGAATATTTCCCGCCGCCGTAAGGGAATAAAATCTTTTTGAATTCTGCGTTATGTCTCTGTGCGGCAGATTTTTGCCGGCCGTTCTGCTCCGGCGCCGCCGGCTCTCCACTGTAGATGCGCAGCAGCCCGACGTCCGCCGGAGCCTCCTGCAGCATCCGGTAGGTAATATTGCCATGCATATATTTTACCAGGCCCGCACCGTGCCAGCCCATCAGCACCAGCGGATTTTTGTCCCTGTGCACCACGCTCATAATCGCATGGAACGCGTCTCTGGAATGAATCAGCACCGGCCTCATCCCCGGCTCGCCCTCATATTTTTTCAGCAGCGAGATCACTGCCTCATCCCCGCTCATTGTCCGCTGCATCGCCTCGTAATCCGAGATGGTCAGCAGATTATCAGGAATCAGATTGACCTTGACCGGCACCACCGTCGTGCTGCTCTCCGCCGCGGCGATCGCCCTTCCGAAGTCAAGCAGTCCCTGCGCCGTGCCCGGATTCGATACCGGAATGATGATCTCGTTTTTCCGGTCCGTCCCCTTATCCTCCCTGATTTCCGGGATATCCAGGGTTGCAATGCCCTTGGTCGCATATTTCAGCCTCGGCATAACAAGATAATAGTACAGCACCCCGGCGGCGATCACGCCGAGCGCGATCGCAAGCGCGATAAAATCCGAGATGGCGAGCTGGACGATCAAAAACAGATTTACCCCGATGCCGAGCAGCGGCGTAAGCGGGAAAAGCGGCGCCTTAAATTTGCGCTCGAGCTCCGGCTTCTTTTTGCGGAAAATAATCAGCGCCACATTGACAAGGCTGTAGCCGGTCAGCGAAAAAATACTGGTCACGGTGGAGATGTGTTCCAGATCGCGGATGGAGACTGCGACCACGACAATCACCGAGGTCACAACAATCGAAAAGACCGGAGTCTTCGTCCTCCTGTTGACCGCCTTGAAAATACTCGGGAGCCGCTGATCGCGCGCCATCGCGAACGAGGTGCGCGAGGCCGCCAGGCCCGCCGGATTGATGGAGGAAAGCGTCGCCAGAAGCCCCGCAAACGCGAAAAGATACCCGCCGAATTTCCCGCCGATCCTTATCGCCGTATCAATCATCGGCGTATCTGTCTCCTCCGGCACAAGCTCCTGCCACGGCAGGATTCCGCTGCCGATAAAGAACACGGAGGTCTTGATAAAAATCACGGCGGCAATGGAAATCAGAATTGCCTTCGGAATCGTTTTCTCCGGCTCAATAACCTCCTCGCTCGCCGTCGTGATCAGCCCGTAACCGATGTAGGTCATGTACAGAAAGCCCATCGCGTTGAACACGCCGGACATCCCGAACGGCGTGAACGGCTTCTGATTCCCCATATCAAGATGGAAAACACCCCCGATGACATAGAGCAGGAGCAGGGCGATCAGCACCGTCGTAATAATATTCTGCAGGTTTCCGGAGCTTTTCGTCCCGCGGATATTCGTGAACGCGACGTAGACCACCAGCAGATACGCCGTTGCCATCTGCGAGATAAACGGAAAAATGTAATGGACGAAATTGCCGAAGCCGAGCGCGAAAAGGCCGCAGGACATCGCGTAGCCAAGCCAGAAGCCCCAGCCGCAAACAAAGCCGACAATATTATTCCCGGTGGCCTCCTTCACATAGACATAGCCGCCTCCCGCCTTCGGCACCACGGTCACCAGCTCGGCGAAGGACAGCCCCGTAAAGACGGCGGCAATCCCCGCCAGGAAAATGGCAAGGGATGCGCCGGGTCCCGCCGTCGCGTAGCTTGTTCCCGCCAGGACAAAGATGGCGGAGCCGATCATCGTGCCGATGCTGATCATCAGGGCAGAGTACATGCCGAGTGTTCTGTCTAATTTTTGCTTCATAAAATTCCTCATTTCCGCAGGGCGGACCGGGTCAGCCTTTACACCTGTGGCGTGTGTCTGACGCTTTGCCGCTGTTTGTTTTCTGGTATTTTACCATAATCTCCCCCGCCCTTTCAAGGCGCGGAGTGCCTGAGTTTCCACATTTTATATTTCGGGTCAGAAGAAAACTCAAGGCAGTCCGCTCATAGCTCATACTGCTGCCGCATCCGCTCGATCTCCCCGCGCATCTGCGCGACAACGCTCTCCGGCCCCAGAATTCTCGCGCCCGCGCCGAGCGACATAACCCAGCCGAGGAACTGGCGGCTGACCGCGACCTCCACCACAATCGTAAAATGCCCGTCGTCCTTTTTCTGAAGGGCGATGTCCCGGCCGAACCGGTCAATGACGACCCCGGCCAGCTCGTTCACAAATTCCAGCCTGACCCTGGTCTCCTCCCCGCTGTACATTCCGAACAGCCTGCGCATGTAGACCGCCGTGTCGAACTGCCCGAACAGCTCGCGCCCCTCTCTTTTCTCCTGCGTCACCTCGATCCGCAGCATCTTATCCACGCGGAAATATTTAATCTTCTCCTCCGGCTTCTCAAAGCCGATCAGATAATAATTGTCCTCCGCCCAGGTCAGCGCCCAGGGGCTTATCTCGTATATTTTTCCACCGTGCCGCAGCTCCTCCTTTTTTTCCGCCGTCCAGCGAAAATAAACAAATCGGATTCTCACATCCGCGGCGATGGCCGTGTGCAGCTTGTCGACATTGTAATAAATGCTCTCGTTCATCGTCTTGACCCGCTGCGACACATAGACCTGGCGCTGAAGCTGCTTCGCCTCCTCCCGGCTCGTCAGCCCCTCGATCTTGCGGATCAGCTCGTTTGACTTTTTTGCGGTGATAAACCGCGAGGCCTGCACGGAATCGACGAGCAGCTTCAGCTCCGCCAGCTCAAACTGTCTCTCCCCGATGTAATAGTAAAAATTCCTGTCGCGCTGCTCGCCGATGATATCCAGCCCGAAGCTCCGCAGAGCCTCCACGTCCGAGTAGATGCTTTTCCGCTCCGCCGACACGCCGCACTCCGACAGATACCGGAGGATATCGGGCATCGCCGCCGGATGCGCCTCGTCCGTCTGCTCCAGAAAAAAGCGCGCCAGATATAAAAGCTTTAATTTCTGATTTTCCCCTTTCGCCATACACGCTCCTTTCGTTTGGCCGTCCGCTCCGCCCTGCTGCCGGCTTTCCTGCTCCGGCGTTTTCTTTCTGCGCCCTGCGGCTTTCTTTCCGCGCCCTGCTGTCATTCTTCTCTGCTCCGGCGATCCTTTTGCTCTGCCATCCGGCTCTTCCGTGCCGTCCTGTTCCGCTACAGAAGCCGCCTCGCCCAGCGGAGCAGATTGTACAGCAGCGCCATATTCAAGCTCTTTCTTTGTGAGACCTCCTGCGGCGCCACCCCGTCGGGATAGAGCCGCGTGCCGTCCGGCTGAACGATCCCGCACTCCTTCTCGTAGCGGGACAGCAGCTCCCGCAGCTGCGCGGTGGCCTCCTCGGTGTCGGTCCCAAGCATAAGGTCAGTGTCCCGATAAACACGCCGCAT
>CAMWWR010000045.1 GCA_947178045.1 uncultured Clostridia bacterium | reverse complement strand
ACGCAGATGCTCGCGTCAATGACGCAGAATCCGCGCCCGACAAGAGCGGAGGTCTCGGATGTGGCGAATGCCATCTATGACGGCACGACGGCCATCATGCTTTCCGGGGAATCCGCCGCGGGAGCGTACCCGGCGGAGGCGGTGAAGACGATGGCGGAGATCGCGCAGAGCACCGAGGAATCCCTCGATTACAGCAAATATTTTGTGCGTGACCATCTCCGGATGGAGCACAATGTCGTGAATGCCGTGTGTGCGTCGGCCTACAGCGCGGCGAGCTTCCTGAACGCGGACGCGATTGTGGCGGTGACGCGGAGCGGGAGGACGGCAAGACTCCTCTCCGATTTCAAGCCGACCTGTCCGGTCGTGGCGGTGACGATGGAGGAGAGAGGCCTGAGGCAGCTCAAGCTCGCCTGGGGCATCAAGCCGGTGCAGGCGCAGGAGATCGACACGCCGGAGCGGCTGTTCAATTACGCGGTGAAGAAGGCGCAGGAATCCGGCCTGGTAAAGAAGGGAAGCACGCTGATCGTTATTACCTCCTCCGATCTTGAGGACAATACGGTGAACGATGTGATGAGAATCTGCAAGATATGAAAAAAATACGGGTATAGTAAATCAGGCGGGTGGCCGTGTCTGCCGGAGGGCAGGCACGGCTCGCCCGCGGCTTTGGAGGTCTGATATGACGGAAGAAGAGATCATTGATCTGATTCGAAGGCAGGACGACGCGGGAATGTCGGCGCTGTCGGAGCGGTATGAGAAGCTGCTTATCTATATTATCCGGGGCATCCTCGGGGACCGCCAGGACGATGTCGAGGAGTGCGTCAACGACACCTGGCTCAAGATATGGAGGAACGTGGATCGGTACGATTTTGAGAAGGCGTCCCTTGCGACCTGGCTCAAGGTGATCGCGAGAAATACGGCGCTGAACCGCCTGCGCGACGTAAGGCGGCATGAGGAGCAGCGCGCGGACGGGGAGCTGTCGGAATTTGCGGATACCGTGGCGGACGCGCGCCAGAACGTGGAGAATCAGATCGTCAGGAAGGAGCAGGCGGCGCGGCTGAACGAGGCTGTGCGGCGGCTTCCGGACAGGGAGCGTGAGCTGATGCTCCGAAAATATTTTTACCTTCAGTCCTCGAAGACCATCGCGTCCGCGATGGGAATGACGGTAAATGCGGTCGACACGAAGCTGTCAAGGCTGAGAGGCCGCATGAGAGAGGAATTTTCGGAGTGGGGGCAGGAAGGAGGAATGGCTGAAAATGACAGAGGAAATGCTTGTGAATCTGATGAGTGAGCTCGATGTAAGTCTGCTGGAAGGGGACTATATGGAGCGTGACCTGGAGCGGAAAAAGGCGGATCGGCTGTCAATGCTTCTGCGGCAAAAGGGCTGGCGCAGAGAAAAAGAGGAAAGAGAATACTGTGCTGCCGCGGCTGCACAGGAGAGACCGGAGTCCGCGCCGGGAAAGAAAAAGAGCAGACGGCGCCGGATCGCGGCGAGAAGCCCGCTGACCTACGACTGGGGCGAGGCGATCCGCACGGATCTGGGCGGACGGCTCCACGCGGGAGTAAACACGGTGAAGAGAAAGGCGGCGGCGCTGTCCGGTTTTCTGTACGGAGTGCTGACGATGGCGGTGGTCGCGCTCTCGTTTTTTGCGATCGTGGAGAAAAAGCGGAAGGTGATATAAGGCAGGAGAACGGCGATCCGGGCGTGCCGGATCGCATCAGAACAAATAGAGCGAGGATGAGCGGATGAAGAAGACGGCGTTTGTATTCCCGGGGCAGGGAGCCCAGTACGCGGGGATGGGAAAGGATTTTTACGAACAGTTTCCTGAGAGCAGGGAGGTATTCGACCGGGCGGGAGAGCTGCTCGGCATGGATATGTGCGGCCTCTGCTTTGAGGAAAATGACAGGCTGAACTTGACGGAGTATACGCAGGCTGCCATGATCACGACCATTGGGGCAATGCTGCAGAAGATCGGGACAATGGGAATCCGGCCTCAGGTGACCGCGGGCTTAAGCCTCGGGGAATACGCGGCCCTTGTGACCGCGGGCGTGCTGGATCTGTACGACGCCATCCGCCTTGTGCGGCTGCGCGGGCAGCTGATGCAGGAGGCGGTTCCGCAGGGCGTTGGAGGCATGGCGGCGGTGCTCGGGCTGGAGCAGGCCGCGGTGGAGCAGGCGTGCGCGGAGACGGAGGGCGTTGTGACGATCGCGAATTACAACTGCCCGGGACAGCTTGTCATCTCCGGTGAGCAGGCCGCGGTGCAGGCCGCGTCGGAGCGGCTGAAGGGGCTCGGCGCGAAGCGCGTCGTTCCGCTGAATGTGAGCGGACCGTTCCACTCCCCGCTGCTGAAGGAGGCGGGCGAAAAGCTGGCCGAGGCGCTGCGGGAGGTCGAGGTTCACAGGCCGCAGATCCCTTATGCGGCGAATGTGACGGCGGAATATGTGACGGAGGAGAGCGGCGTCCGCGCGCTGCTCGCGGATCAGATATCCTCGTCCGTGCGGTGGCAGCAGTGCGTTGAGCGGATGCTCGCGGACGGCGTGGAGCGCTTTGTAGAAATCGGCCCGGGCCGGACGATCTCCTCCTTCGTGAAAAAGATCGACCGTACCGTGGAGGTCATCAATATTGACAAGGCGGAGGATCTGCAGAAAATAATGTGAAGGAAGCATGCTGCTGCGCGGCGCAAATCCGGTGCAAAAAGCGCTCTAATCGGCGTTTCCGTTATTGAATGCAGTTCGTTTGGCGGTTCTGCTGAGAATGAAAATGAAATGAGAGGAAGTCTTATGTTAGCAGGAAAGGTGGCGCTGGTCACCGGCGCAGGCCGGGGAATCGGCAGGGATATCGCGCTGACGCTCGCGGAGTACGGCGCGGCGGTCATTGTAAATTATAACGGCTCCAGGGAGCGCGCGGAGGCGCTTGCCGCCGAGATCGTGCAGAAGGGCGGAAGAGCCGCGGCGATCCAGGCGAATGTGTCCGAGGCCGCGGAGGTCGCGCGGCTGTTTGAGGAGTCGGTGAAGGAATTCGGCCGGATCGATATTCTTGTAAACAACGCGGGCATCACAAAGGATAATCTGATTCTCAAGATGAGCGAGGAGGAATTCGACGCGGTTGTCGATACCAATATGAGAGGGGCGTTCCTGTGCATGAAGCAGGCGGCGAAGCTGATGCTGAAGCAGCGCGGGGGACGCATTATCAATATTTCCTCCATCAGCGGGATCATCGGCAATGCGGGGCAGGTCAATTACTGCGCGGCGAAGGCGGGAATGCTCGGAATGACGAAGGCCCTTGCCAGGGAGCTCGGCTCCCGGGGGATCACGGTCAATGCGGTCGCGCCGGGCTATATCAAAACCGAGATGACGGAGGTGCTCCCGGAGCAGGTGAAGGAGGGAATGCTGGCGCAGATTCCGTTAAAGCGCGCCGGAGAGACGAGGGATATCGCGGAGGCCGTGGCTTTCCTGGCATCCGACCGGGCCTCCTACATCACCGGGCAGACGCTGCAGGTCAACGGCGGCATGGACATGTAGGACATCGGGAATTCCGCGGTGCGGCGGCCAAGAGAAGCCCGCAGCAAACCGCGGCGATAAGGAGGCTGGCATGAAGCGAGTTGTAGTGACAGGAATGGGAGTGATTTCTCCGATCGGCAACAGCGTGGAGGAATTCTGGGACAATGTAAAAAAGGGAACGGTCGGAATCGGGCCGATCACATATTTTGACCCGTCGGAATACAGGGCGAAGGTAGCGGGGCAGGTAAAGAATTTTGACCCGTCGGAATTTATGGACGCGAAGGCGGCGCGCCGTATGGAGCCGTTCTGCCAGTATGCGGTGGCGGCGGCGGGGCAGGCGATCCGGGATGCGGGACTGGAGCTTGAGAAGGAGGACACAGCGCGGATCGGCGTCTGCATCGGCTCCGGCAGCGGCAGCCTGCAGGCCATCGAGCGCGAGCACGCGAAGCTGCTGGAGAAGGGGCCGAAGCGCACCAATCCGATGCTGATTCCGATGATGATCTCCAATATGGCCGCCGGCAATGTTTCGATTGCCTACGGGCTGCGGGGAAAATGTACGAACATAGTGACGGCCTGCGCGACCGGGACGAATTCCATCGGCGACGCGTACCGCGCAATCCAGTGCGGCGAGGCGGATGTCATGGTGTGCGGCGGGACGGAGGCAGCGATTACGCCGCTGTCCGTCGCGGGCTTCTGCGCGCTGACGGCACTGAGCCCGGCGGAGGATCCGATGAAGGCCTCGCTGCCGTTTGACCGGGAGAGAAGCGGCTTCGTCATGGGTGAGGGAGCTGGCATCGTTGTGATCGAGTCTTATGAGCATGCGGCTGCGAGAGGCGCGGAGATCTATGCGGAGATCGTCGGCTACGGAGCTACCTCCGACGCGTTCCATATCACCTCGCCGGCGGAGGACGGGGAAGGCGCGGCGCGCGCCATGACCTTCGCGATGAACGAGGCGGGCATCGCGCCGGAGCAGGTCGATTATATCAACGCGCACGGTACGGCGACGCATATCAACGATCTGTGCGAGACGCGCGCGATCAAGAAGGCGTTCGGCGACGCGGCGCACAGCGTAAAGATCAATTCCACGAAGTCGATGATCGGGCATCTGCTCGGCGCGGCGGGGGCGGTGGAATTCATCGTCTGCGTGAAATCGATTCTGGACGGCTTCGTGCATGCGACCGCCGGCCTGAACGAGAGCGAGGAGGAGCTGGATCTGGACTACTGCCGCGAGGCCTGCGAGCTGCCGGTAAAATACGCGATGAGCAATTCGCTCGGCTTCGGCGGGCACAACGCGGTGCTGCTCTGCAAAAAATTCGAATAGCGATGGAGGCAGGATATGAAAATAGATGACATTCTGACGCTGATCAAGGCAGTCTCCGATTCGGAGCTGACGGAGCTGGAGCTGACGGTACGGCGGGAGGCGGACGGCGCTGAGGACGAAAGCGGAACGAACGGCGAAGCGGCGGGCAGCGAGGGAAACAAAGGTGCAAGGCCGGGCGGCGCGGTGCTCGAGACCTTCCGCGCGGTGAAGGCGCCGAAGGAGATTCTTGTGCAGACGGCGGGCGAAGGGCAGGCAGTTGTGCAGACCGCCGCATACATGCGTGCGGAGACGGCGGGCGCAAGGGCGGAGGAAGACGGGAAGCAGGAGCAGTCGGGCGATTATATCACATCGCCGATGGTCGGCACCTTCTACTCGGCTCCGAGCGAGGGAGCCGAACCGTTTATCAGCGTCGGGGACACGGTGAAGCAGGGACAGGTGGTCGGCATCGTCGAGGCGATGAAGCTGATGAACGAGATCGAGTCGCCGTTCGACGGCGTCGTTGAGAAGATCCTTGTGGAAAACAAGGAAATGGTCGGCTTCGGGCAGGAGCTTGTACTTATTAAGAGATAAAATTTCGGGAGATAACGTATGCTGACAAGTAAGGAAATTATGGATATTATCCCTCATCGGCCGCCGTTTTTGCTGGTTGACCGCATCGAGGAGCTGGAGCCGGGCAAGCGTGCGGTCGGAAAAAAATGCGTGAGCATGAACGAGCCCTTTTTCGTGGGACATTTTCCGGGGGAGCCGGTCATGCCGGGCGTTCTGGTGATCGAGGCTCTGGCGCAGGTCGGAGCGGTGATCTGTCTTTCGATGCCGGAAAACAAGGGTAAGAAGGCCTATTTCGGGGGTATCAGTAAAGCGCGCTTCCGCCAGAAGGTGACGCCGGGGGATGTGCTGACACTGGAGGTGGAGCTGACGAAGTGCAAGGGGCCGCTCGGCATCGGGATGGCGAAGGCATACGACGGAGACAAAATTTTTGCCGAGGGCGAGATATCCTTCATGATAGGCTGACACCTGGAGGGAAGTGCCATGATAAAGAAATTGTTGATTGCAAACCGGGGGGAGATCGCGGTGCGGATCATCCGCGCGTGCCGCGAGCTTGGGATCGCGACCGTGGCGGTCTATTCCAGGGCGGACAGGGACGCGCTGCATGTGAGGCTTGCGGACGAGGCCGTCTGCATCGGCGAGGCGCCGGCGCGGGAGAGCTATCTGAAGATGGAGCGCATTCTGTGCGCGACCGTGGCGTCCGGCTCGGACGCGGTTCATCCGGGCTTCGGCTTTCTGTCGGAGAACAGCAAATTCGCGAATCTCTGCCAGCGCTGCAATATTACCTTCGTGGGGCCGGGCGGGGATATCATCGACCGCATGGGCGACAAGTCCGCCGCGAGGAATACAATGATGGCCGCGGGGGTCCCGGTTGTTCCGGGCACGACGGAGCCGGTGTTCGACGCGGAGTTCGGCAAACAGCTGGCGGACTCGTTCGGCTATCCGGTCATCATCAAGGCGAGCGCCGGGGGCGGCGGCAAGGGAATGCGCATCGTGCGCGAGCCGGGCGAGTTTATCCGCATGTTCGAGACCGCGAGCCAGGAGGCGAGGAATGCGTTCGGCGACGATTCCATGTACATCGAAAAATATATTGAGCACGCGCGGCATATCGAGTTTCAGATCCTGGCGGACAATTACGGCAATGTTGTCCATCTGGGCGAGCGCGACTGCTCCGTGCAGCGCAGGCATCAGAAGATGATCGAGGAATCTCCGTCGGCGGCTATGGACGAAAAGCTGCGCCGGGAGATGGGCAAGGTGGCCGTGCGCGCCGCGAAGGCGGCCGACTATCACAATGCCGGGACGATCGAATTCATTCTTGACAGGGATAAAAATTATTATTTTATAGAGATGAACACGCGGATTCAGGTGGAGCACGGCGTGACCGAGCTTGTGACGGGACTGGATCTGATCAAGGAGCAGCTGCGCCTTGCCGCCGGGGAGAAGCTCGGCATCCGCCAGGAGGATATTTTGCTGCGCGGGCATGCGCTGGAATGCCGGATCAACGCGGAGTGCCCGGAGCGCGGATTTCTGCCGTCACCGGGGAAAATCGGGACGCTGCATCTGCCGGGGGGCAACGGCGTGCGCATCGATACGGCGCTGTACGCGGGATACACGATGCCGGCCATGTACGATTCGCTGGCGGCAAAGGTCATGACGCTCGGCAGGGACCGCGGGGAGGCGATCGCAAAGATGAAAGGCGTGCTCGCGGAGCTGGAGATCTCCGGGATAGAGACGAACCGCGAATTTCAGAGAAGGCTGCTTTCGGAGCCGGAGTTTGCGGCGGGAACCGTCGATACCGGTTTTGTGGAGGAAGTGCTTGCGCGCGAGGCGTAAGGGCCGGAGGGCGGCGATATGTTTCGGAAGGAGAGTGTGAGGGTTGAGCGAGAAGAGCAGAAAGGGCGGCCAGAGTGATTATACGCCGGACGCGTTCGCGGAGCCGCAGGTGCCGGACGGCCTTTTTCAGAAATGTGAGAAATGCGGGGAGATTATCTGCTCGGAGGATGTCGTGGCAAATTACCATATTTGCCCGAACTGTCAGAGCTATTTTCGCGTGCCCCCGAGGGCGCGCATCAGCATGGTGGCGGATAAGGGAACGTTTACGGAATGGGATACGGGTCTGCCGATCTCCGATCCGCTGAAATTTCCGGGCTATCTGGAGAAGCTGGAGCGGATGCGCGAGGCGACCGGAATCGATGAGGCGGTTATCACGGGCGGAGCCAGGCTGGACGGCATGCCGATTGCGATCGGCGTCATGGCCGCGTCGTTCCTGATGGGCAGCATGGGCGAGATCGTCGGGGAGAAGCTCACGCGCATGATCGAGCGCGCGACGAGGGAGCGGCTGCCCGTCGTGATTTTCTGCAGCTCGGGCGGCGCGCGGATGCAGGAGGGCATCGTGTCCCTGATGCAGATGGCGAAAACCTCGGGGGCGCTCAAGCGCCATTCGGAGGCGGGACTCTACTATGTGTCGGTGCTGACCGACCCGACGACCGGGGGCGTCGTCGCAAGCTTCGCAATGCTCGGCGACACGATTCTGGCGGAGCCCGGGGCGCTGATCGGTTTTGCGGGGCCCCGCGTCATCGAGCAGACGATCGGGCAGAAGCTGCCGGAGGGCTTTCAGCGGTCGGAATTTTTGCTGGAGCACGGCTTCGTCGATAAGATCGTGAAGCGCGACCGGATGAAAAAAACGCTGTCCTTCCTGATCGAGGCGAACGGCGGCGTGAAGCAGCAGGACGGGCGTCCGTGGAGGGCCGCGGAGAACGAGACGGGCAAGGCGGTCGAGATCGATTGACGGGACGGCCGGGCAGGACGGCATCGGCCAGCAGAGCAGTGAGGAAATGAGGAAGGCTATGGAGACTTTAGCAGCGTGGGACAGGGTGAAGCGCGCGCGGAGCAGCGAACGCCCGACCAGTATTGACTATATCAGCGGAATTTTTGACCGGTTCATGGAGCTGCACGGCGACCGCGTGTGCAGGGACGACGGGGCGATCGTAGCCGGTATCGCACAGATCGACGGCATTATGGTGACGGTTATAGGAGAGCAGAAGGGCCGCACGATGAAGCAGAATCAGAAGCGCAATTTCGGGATGCCGTACCCGGACGGATACCGCAAGGCGCTGCGCCTGATGAAGCAGGCGGAGAAATTTCAGCGCCCGATTATATGCTTTGTCGACACGCCGGGAGCGTTCTGCGGGATGGAGGCGGAGGAGCGGGGCCAGGGCGAGGCGATCGCGCGCAACCTCTATGAGATGTCGGCGTTAAGAGTGCCGGTGCTGTCGATTTTTATCGGGGAGGGAGGCAGCGGCGGAGCGCTTGCGCTCGCGGTGGCGAACGAGGTCTGGATGCTCGAGAACGCGACCTACTCCATTCTTTCGCCGGAGGGCTTTGCCTCGATCCTCTGGAAGGACGGCAAGCGCGCGGACGAGGCGGCGGGAATCATGAGGATCACGGCCGCCGACCTGCAGGAGCTTCATATCGTGGAGAGGGTTTTCGGCGAGCACCTGGACGAGGAGCCGGAGACGCTGACGGAGGAGGAAGAGGAGCTTGCCAGGGAGCTTGAGGCATACCGGGACGACGAGGCGCAGACGCCGGACGAGGAGGAGACCGAACAGCCGAGGGTGCTGACAAGGGACAATATGCAGCCACTGGCCGACGAGCTCCGCGCCGGGATTCTGGAGTTTTTACGGCTCTATCACGGGAAAACGCCGTCGCAAATTGTCGAGGAGCGCTACCGGCGCTTCCGCAGATTTTAGGGGATCGCTGACCAAAGCGTTTCCCTTGCATGGAAAACGAAAAACCGCGCCGCGGGAAGGCAGAAGCTGCCCCTGCGGG
>CAMWWR010000044.1 GCA_947178045.1 uncultured Clostridia bacterium | reverse complement strand
ACTTTTACTGCCATTTTCGTTTCCTCCTAAATATTTTTCATAGCCCTCCGGCAATGGCCGACGGCTATTACATTCGGATTGTTAAGTTTTTGTCAAACTGCCCGTCCGACACAACCCTAACCCTGTTTCTTATTCTAACCAATTCCACCATAAAATTCAAGTATAATTTTTGAATTTACAAAGAATTATGGATGCCGAAGGCAAACTGTAACAAAATTATGGCCGGACCGTCACTTCGCCGAATAGTCCACGAAGCTGATGTCGAGATCGACGGCACTGCCGATCCCCGGCACCTTCCCGGTATCGGAATACTGCAGCATGTCATAATGGTACGGGAAGGTGAAGCTCGTTCCGTAGTATGCATACCACTTGTCATATTTTGTAAGGCGCTCCAGATCGATCCCCATAATCATCCATTTTGTGTTTGCGTACACCATCGGATGGTAGCCCGCCGCCTCGATCGTCTCGCAGAACGCGATGCATATATCCGTTCGCAGATCGCGCGGAAGGTTGTTCGCTCTCGCGTTGTAGCTTGTGATAACCTCGGTGTCAAATATAACCGGCCAAGTTACATCGTAATCCTTAATGTACTGGAGCACCATCTCGGCCTCCTCGACCGCCTCCTGCTCCGACACCGCCTGCGAGAAAAAGTAGACGCCGACCTTCACGCCCGCCGCCGCGGCCCCCTTCACATTTTTCAGATAATACGGGTCAAGCTCCAGCGTGCCCTCGTTCATACCGCGGTACCCGAGCCGCAGGATCGCAAACTCGACGCCCGCTTCCTTCACTTTCTTCCAGTCAATATCCCCCTGGTATTTGGAAACATCGATTCCGGTGCAGGATATTTTTTCTCCCTTTTCATTGAAATATTCATAAAAGCCGTTCTCGTTCATCACAAGCCGGTTCATATCATAATCCACCCGCGCGACCTCGTCGGATAACGCTATGTAGTAGCGCTCGCGGTTTTTGCCGCTGATCGTGATATACTCTGTCATACGGCTGGTGCGCGGCGTGAGAATGCCGTCGCTGCCGGCGTCCTCCTGATAAGCCGTCGCATAAGCGCCGAACCGGACATTCTTCAGCACGAGCTCCCGGTCGACCGCCGCAAGCTCCCCGCTCAGCTCGCCGAGATATTCCCCGCCGTCCGTATATACGACCGTGGAAAAGCTCATTTTTTCCTCGTCCATCGTCAGCTCGAAATAGCGGTCAAAGCACAGCGGGTTTTCCCCGTAATACACAGCATCGACGTAGGTTCCCTGTGCGATCCGGTACGGGTAGGATACCGAGCCGACCGTCAGCTGCATAAAGGTATCGGACACATTGCCGTTCTCCCCTGCCCGCTCCGAATACTCAAGCTCAAACAGCTCCGAAAGCGCATTTTCCAGCTCGAAGCTCTCATACTCCCACAGCCGGGCCGCATCCAGCATGCGGATCCTGCCGGGTATGTTCCGATCCTCCTGCCCCTCGCCATACTGCAGAAAGATCAGCTGATAGCCCGCAGCTCCGGGGTATGCGCCGTACTCCGGAGCCAGCGGCTCCAGGCTGCCGGACAGCTCGTAATCCCACGGGTAAATGACCTCCCGATCCCCGTTTATAATCCGGATTCTGCGCATCGGTTCCTCGCCGACCGGAAATTCGTTCGCATAGCAGATTTTCATTTCTTTGTAGGTAAAGCAAAGTGCTTCCATACCGTTCACCTGCTCGACAGAGGCCTCAAACGGCGCAATATTGCTCTTCGACAGGCGCGCCGCCCGCTCCTTCAGATCCGGTACAAGCAGCTGTGTCTGCGGCTCCTGCGGGCCGTCGGTCGGCGCAGGAAGTGACCCCGGCTGATCCTGCCCCACATTCGCGTTGGACGGCACGCTTTTGCCCCTTCCGATCTCCATATAGACCAGAAACACCGTCCCGAGCACAATCAGGCCGACCAGTTCCGCCACGGCCACAAGCTTCCAGCCGCTGCGCTGCTGCTTTTTCCGCAGGGTCTTCAGCCGCTCCATCAGCCCGTGCACCTCCATGTCCGCCATCGAGACGTCCCCCTTGACAAGCTTCAGCTTCTCGCGGACACCGCGCACCGCCTCCTCCAGCTCGTACTGGCTCTGATCCGCGCCAGCCTCCTCCGGCTGCGGGAGCGCCTCCTCCAGCTCGCTGATCTCCATATTCAGCCTGGAATATTTCTGCGTCACCTCGTTCAGCCGTCTGATCTCGTCCATAATATCAAGCTCCTGCTTTTTCAGCGGAGCGCTCTTCTGCTTATCGTGCAAATTATCTCTCCTCCAAATCCTCTTGCCGGCCTCCCCGTTCCGGACGGCTCCGAACCACCCAAAGCCCGTCCCCGGTTCTCCTTCTGCTCCTATTTTATCATACCAAAAAACAGCGGCAAATTCAATTCGCAAAAGCTTAATTTTCCGTTAGATTTATTCCATTTTTTTCCATAAAAAGAAGACTGTTTCTGAAAGCCTTTTCTCTTAAAAGCCCCTGCGACGGGAAGGCTTTTCCTGAAATTTTTTCGTGCTGCGAATTCCCCGGAAAAATAATTCTCACAAAAATCTGCAATTTGTTCTTGACAAAAACGGAAGATTATTGTAGACTGAACGAGCGTCAGACAGATGATATGGCAGTTGGTCAACGTCAGATAGACGGCGCAGCATGCACGAGTGGCTCAGTGGTGGAGTATCGCCTTGCCAAGGCGAGGGTCGCGGGTTCGAATCCCGTCTCGTGCTCTTTTTTATGCCCTCGGAAAGCCCCGCAAATGCAGTGAAATCAAGCGTTTATCATAAAATCGCCCGCCAACTCTTGACGGGCAAAAAAACTCATGTTAAAATAAAGCAAGAGGGAAACCAGAGACGGTTTCACCCTTAATAACTGAATCTACTGCATAATGCAGCAGCCGTCATTACTAGCGATAATGGCGGCTATTTCTTTTTGTCTCTGAACACCTGATGACACAGGCTCACCAGAGCAACGAGCAGTATGCATAGCTCGATTAAATCCGAGTATGTAACCATCTACATCCCTCCTTCCTTTATCGGTCTGGAGGGCATCGTCAACCCTCCGAAGTAAAAGAAGGGTGAAAAACCGCCTTTTGTCCTGATTTCCCGCTAACATTATAGCAAGCTGTCCAACTGATTGCAAGCGCGTAAATCATGCCGCATGAAACTCCTCAAAGAGGAAAGAAAAATGTCCAAATTCCGCCTGTTTTTTGTGCGCAGAGGCGCGCAGGAATTCATTCCGCTCTGGTCCAGGCTGTTCCGTGCTCATACTCCGCCAGCACGGCATCCAGCTTTTCAGAGCACTCGGCGACAAAGCGGTCCATCTCCTGCCGGGTCAGATACGGATACTCCCTGTCAAGCCCGTCCCTCCCGGCCCGGTAAAAGCCGCAGATGTATTCCCGCCGGTTCTCGAACGCATCCCGCGCATAAAAATCCATAAATTCATTTTCAAAGCCGACCGCCCTCTCATACAGGCAGAACGCGCGGAATTCCGGGTTTTCACGCAGGAAGAGAAAATCCAGATCATACCAGTCCTTTTTTAATGTCCAGATCCATTCCTTTTTGTCCTTCTCATACAGCTCCCGGAATCTTTCTTTGGAGGGCCGCACGATTCGCTCCACCCATTCAATATCCGTCAGAAGATGTGTCAGGTAGCCGAGATAAAACGCTCTCTGCCGCGGTGTGTACCGCCTGTACTGCTCCGCCGTCAGATAAGCCGCACAATATTTTTCAATATGAATGTCCTTCAGACCGTCCTTGTCCGTCGTCTTAAAATGAGACAGATCGCCGCTCGGCGTAAAGGCCGACCAGTCCTCGTTCGGCACGCCGGAATCCGGCGCGATATTTCCAAAAACAAACTCCGTCTGCGGCAGCTCTTTCCTGCGTTCAAGCAGTGCATCCGCAATTCGAAAATGTACCATCCACGATGCCATAGCTCCTCCTGTTCTGCCCGCGGGCAGTATTCTAAAGAAGCGCTGATTAAATTATCGCTTCCTTAAAACCTCCAGCGGATGCAAAGTCTCTTTCAGAGGCTTACGAATTTGCTTGGGAATATGCTGTTTTGCAGCGCAAATTCGGCGCGGTAAATGCTTTAGTGTTTCCCTGCAATTATCGGTATATATCGGCATATTTCGCCGTTTCCTTAATCGCCGGAGCGTTTCCTCTTCCGGCTTCTGCCTTCCTGATTGTGCAGCGCCTCTTTCTTGACCCCGACAAAGTTCTGTGATATAGTAAATCTGCACAATGATGCTGTGTCTCCGCCGCAAAATTCAATACCAACACAGAAAGGATAGCCTATGTCCGTACGATTCCACCTGCCGGGATTTCGAAACAATTTCCCGCTCAATATGCTGATGCTGCAAATGCTCAAAACCTTCCCGAAATTTTTTCGGGAGGATATCGAAATCGCATCCTTTTTCGGAGAATTTCCGACTTCTCTCTGGAACGGAGGACGCTATGACAACAACGACCAGTGCGACGCCGAATATGTGCGCCAGGTCATAAAAGCGGTCAATGCACAGAATGTATCCATCCGCTACACCTTCACAAATCCGACGATCACGGAGGAGGATCTCGCTGATCCCTACTGCAATTTCTGTATGAAAGAGGGCGAGAACGGCAAAAACGAGGTTCTCGTCGTCTCCCCGATCCTTGAGGACTACATCCGCAAAAACTATCCGGGCTACACGATCAACAGCTCGACCTGCAAGGAGATCCGCAGCGTCGACAGCCTGAACGAGGAGCTGAAAAAGGATTACGGCCTTGTCGTGCTGGATTACAATCTGAACAACTGCTTCGAGGAGCTTGAAAAAATCGTGGACAAGTCCCGCTGCGAGGTTCTCGTCAATTCCTGCTGCGTTCCGAACTGCCCGAGGCGCGGCGAGCACTACCGCTTTATCGCAAAGCAGGAGCGCGTATGTCTCGCCAACCGCACGCTCCCGCCGGAGCAGCAAAAAAGGGTTCCGATATGGCGCTGTGAATACGGCGAAACAAACACCCTGTCCCAATATAAAAATTATCCGACGCATATTTCGCCGGATGCCATCTGGAACACCTACATACCGATGGGTTTTTCAAATTTCAAGCTTGAGGGGCGCACTGCCAACATGTTCTCGCTGATCGACACCTACTGCTACTACTTTGCCAAACCGGAGCATCACGATGAGGCCAGGCTTTTGCTGATCGCGAATCTGCAGGCAAACGATGTCATCACGGTGCGCAGGCCGCGAAAAGGGCGGTGGCCGTAAAGCCACCGCCGCACTCGTTTCCCGGAAAACAGCCTCTCTGTACTTCCGTGCTTTCCGTTATTCCTGGGCCCCTGCTTTGCATTCGCTCCAGTTCACTGCAGGCTTTGGGAGAATCTCCTCCTCCAAAGCTCTGCTTCCGCACGCTTCGTTCAGCCTTTTCCACATTCCGACCATAACCAGCGCCGTGACCGCCGCCGCAATGATGTCCGCCGCAGGAGCAGCCCAGAAAATACCGGTAACGCCGAGCGGTATCGGCAAAATCAGAGAGAATATAATCAGAAATACATCCCGAAGCACGGAAAGCGGAGCCGCCGCGCCGGCGCGGCCGATGGACTGCAGAAAAATAGCGCACACCTTCTGTACACAGGTAAGTACAAGCAGCAGCAGATAAATTCTCAGGCACCTGACCGCAAACTCGGTATAAAGCTCCCCGTCCGCGCCGAACATGCGGATGAATACCTGCGGGATCGCCTCAAACAGCGCCGTGCAGATCAGGCAGACAATAACCGTCCACATCATCATCAGCTTCAGCAGCTCCTTCACACGCCCGTATTTCCCGGCGCCGTAATTATAGCCCACAATCGGCTGCGCGCCGGCGGCAATGCCGATCGCGATATTCAGCACAATCTGGAACAGCTTCATGATAACAACAAAGGCCGCAATCGGGATATCCTCCCCGTAGGCTGACTGAGCCCCGTAGTGCACCAGCAGGATATTATTGACCACCGTGATAATAACGATGGACAGCTGGGTCAAAAGGCTGGACGTTCCCAGCGCCATAATCCTTTTTAACAATTTGAAATCCAGCCGGAAGCTGGCCGCGGAAATGCGGAAGGTCTTGCTTTTCCGAAGGTAAACCGCACAGATGATAAAGCTCACAAGCTGTCCCAGAATGGTAGCGTACGCGGCCCCCTTTATTCCCATATCCAGAACAAAAATAGCCACCGGATCGCCGATGATGTTGATGACCGCCCCTACCAGCATCGCTCCCATCGCAAAGTGCGGGCTTCCGTCGGCGCGGATAATGGAGGCCAGTGTGTTCTGCGTCATTGCCAGCGGCATCATGGCGTAGATGATAAACCCATAGTCGTGGGCCATCGTAAGGCTGGCGTCAGTCGCGCCGATCAGCCTCAGCAGATTATCCCCCCAGAGGTAGCCGATTGCGATAATGAGCACGCCGGAGAGGAAGGAACACAGAGCGGCATTTCCCACGCTTCTGTGAATCATTTTCGTCTCCCTGCGCCCCAGCGATACACTCAGATATGCCGCCGCGCCGTCGCCGAAAAACAGCGACATTCCCCACCCCACGACCGTGATCGGAAAAATAACGCCGGTGGCCGCATTGCCGAGGTAGCCGATGCCATTGCCGACAAAAATCTGGTCGACAATATTGTAAAGACATGAGATAATGAGAGAAAAGATGCAGGGAATCGCAAAGCGGCCCAGCAGTCTTCCGACTCTCTCCGTGCCAAGATAGTGATTGTTTTCCATAAATCCTCCTTAAATTTGGCGCAAAAAAGACACATGCAGCACCCGTACCGTAATCAGATTTACGCGCGGCGCGCCACATGTGTCGTTCATTGCTTATTTCATTTACGGAGGTTATTATACTTCCTCCCCTTCTAAAATTCAAAGGATATTTTACACAATTTTTCTCCCGTCAGCCTTTATAAATATTGCCATATCCGTATCCGCGGGCCCTCTGCTTTCACCGGCAGAATTCCTGCTACAGCCGGAAACCGTTCGCCTTCTTCAGCAGCTCGTTGCTCAGACCGAGAAGCTTGTCCGTCCCCGCCGTACATTCGTCGATCGCATTGGAAAGATCCTGCATACTCGCGCTTGTCTCCTCCGTCGACGCGGCATTTTCCTCCGAAATAGCGGCAAGCTGCTCGACAACAACGTTGATTTCGTCCTTCATGGCCGTAATCTGGGTCGTCTGCTCCGCAATATTGCCCGACGCCTCCGAAACCTTGCTGATCTCCCTGCCGAGCCCGACGAAGGCTTTGTTCAGCCCGTCCAGATGATGCATCTGCACATCGACATTTTTCTCAACGCTTCCCATGCGCTCCACGCTGACATCACTGTTGTGGATCAGCTGGCCGACGATGGCCGCGATCTGCTCCGCGCCCTTGCTGCTGCCCTCGGAGAGATTGCGGATCTCCTCCGCAACGACCGCAAAGCCGCGCCCGGAATCGCCCGCCCGGGCTGCCTCGATCGAGGCGTTGAGGGAAAGCAGGTTTGTCTGCTGTGCGATATCCTGAATCAGGCTGACTGCCTCGTTGATCTTCTGTGCCGAAACATTGGTATTGTTCGTCTCCTCCTTGAGTACCGTAACCTCCGACGCAGTCTTTTTGCCGATGTCGAGCACCTTATTCAGAGCCTCGTAGGCCTGCTTCGCATAGTCGGTCATGGAATCTACCGATCCGTTCAGCCCGCCGATGCTCCCGGCATTCTGGTCGAGCGCCGTACCGATGCGGGCAATGCTGTCGGATGCCTTCGCCGTCTCACCCGCCTGATCCGTCGAGCCTCTGGCAATCTCCTCAACCGCGATATTGATATTTCCGATATTCTGTGAAATCAAGTTAAATTTGTCCATGAAGGCCCTGTTTTCATGCTCCAGGCTCGTCGCGGACTCCTGCAGATCCCCAATAACCCCGTGGAAGCTCTCCTTTACGGAATTCAGGCTGCGGGCGATATCCCCGATCTCATCCGGCCGCTTCAAAAAACGATCCTCGACCTGCACGGACAGATCCTGATCCGCCAGGCGTGCAAGATAACCCGATGTAATCGTCAGCGCCTTCGTGATCAGACGCAGAAATGCCACACAGCCGACGACAACGAATATAATGCTGACGCCGAGCATGATCCCCATCGCCTGCATAACGCTCTCTGTAACGTAGCTGTCCACCTCGCTCCGGACCTTCCCCGTAAATATGATCCCGACAATTTCACCGTTCGGCTGTTCCAGCGGCGCGTAATAGGTCGTATACTGCATCCCCTGAATGACGCCCCTCTTCAGGAACACGGACTCTCCCGCCAGCACCCTTTTTGCGGTATCTCCCGCCAGCGTCGTGTCGATGAGCCGCTTCCCGCTATTGTCCATCACAGTTGTTGCTTTCCGGACATCCCCCCAGAAGATCGTGATATCCTGCCCCGTCATCTTCTTCATCCGGTCCATCTCCGAGGTGTCCTGCGTCAGGTTGATGTCCCCCTTGTACAGCTGCCCGTCCTCCAGCCTGTAATCTCCGCTGTTCAGCTTGCTGAAGGCCTCCTCAACCAGAGAACACGTCGACCTCAGCTGCTCCTCCATCAGCTGCTCCGCGAGGCTGTGCGCTTTTGACTGAAACGCAATCAGCGCTACAACAATAAGTATAATCGCCTGTAAAAGCACAAAACCCATCAGCTTTACATCCAGTTTTTTCATTCTTTGCATGTCCGAATACCTCCTGCCTTAGTTGATTGGTCGTATTTTGTGTGTTCGAAATACTTCTGCGATAGTCCGGGCTGCTGCAGCCTGATTCTTTTTCGGCGTTTTTGCTTTCCTTCTACAATGCATTAAAATATTTCTCAGCCAAAGTATATCATTTTTTCGAAAAGATGGCAAGTTCTTTATACAAAATCGACAATTTCTTTCCCGACCAGCCGCTTTGCCACCGTCACTGCCTCCTGAGCGTCCCTGGAGTAGCCGTCCGCCCCGATCTCCTCGCAGTAGCTCTGCGTGATAACCGCGCCCCCGATCATGATTTTCGCGCGCAGCCCGGCTTCGTTCCGCTGCCGCACCACCTGCTTCATCTCGAGCATGGTCGTCGTCATAAGCGCGGACACCGCGATGATATCGGCGTCCTTTTCCTCTGCCACGCGAATGATCTCCTCCGTCGGCACATCCTTGCCGAGGTCATACACGTCAAAGCCGTAATTTTTCAGCATCAGGGCAACGAGATTTTTTCCGATGTCATGAATGTCCCCAGATA
>CAMWWR010000043.1 GCA_947178045.1 uncultured Clostridia bacterium | reverse complement strand
GGCGCACGGTGAGCGAAAATCACGGCTGGCCGGCGAGGGTCTCGGAGCTGCTGGGGGTGTTCTCCTGACGCTTTCAGACGGCTTTTTGCATGATTTTATGGGGTAAAAAAGCATTCGGGGCTTGAAAAGTCAGGCTTAATCGTTTAGAATACAAATATGCCAAAAGCTTTCTTGTACGGCAAAACTAAACTCATATCTCAGGATAATGCGCGGAGGCAGGGAAGCGGAGAATGCTTTGTAACGGCACGCACGGTTCGAAATGCATGGCGGACCGGGGCGTAACTACAAAAAGAGCGGCCCAAAGGCTGCGGATTGGAGGAAAAAAGCATGCAAATACCATATGGAAGACAGTGGATTGACGAGGAGGATATCAAGGCGGTGGAGGAGGTGCTCCGCTCGGACTATCTGACGACAGGACCGAAGGTTTCAGAGTTTGAAAAGGATGTATGTGGCTATGTCGGAGCAAAATACGGCGTGGCCTTCTCGAGCGGCACGGCGGCGCTGCACGCGGCCTGCAGAGCGGCAAATGTGGGAGAGGACGAGGACGATGAGGTGATCACGTCGCCGCTGACCTTTGCGGCTTCCGCAAACTGCGCGTTCTACGCGGGAGGAAAGCCGGTGTTCGCCGATATCGACCCGCGCACCTGGAACATCGATCCGGTGGACGTTGAGCGAAAGGTCACAAGAAATTCAAGAGCGCTTGTTCTGGTGGATTTTGCAGGACAGCCATGCGATATGGAGCGCTACTGGGTCGTTGCGAAAAAGCACAAGCTCGCACTGATCGAGGATGCGGCTCACGCGCTCGGCGCGGAGTACCGCGGAAAAAAGACGGGCTCCTATTCGGATATGACGATATTTTCGTTCCATCCGGTCAAGCACATCACGACCGGCGAGGGCGGCATGGTCGTGACGAACAATGAGGCGTACTACGAGAAGCTGCTCCGCTTCCGCAATCACGGGATTACGCGGGACGAAAGATGGATGACGCAGCGCGAGGGAGGCTGGTATTACGAGCAGCTTGAGCTGGGCTACAATTACCGGCTGACGGATATCCAGTGCGCGCTGGGAATCAGCCAGCTGAAGAAGCTGCCGATGTTCCTGGAGCGCCGCAGAGAGATTGCGGACCGTTACAGCAGAGCGTTCCGCAGGGTAAAGGGCGTGACCGTGCCGTACGAGATACCGATGGTAAACAGCGCATGGCATCTGTACGTTATTCTTGTTCCGGCGGAGATCCGCCGCCAGGCGTATGACCGTCTGCACGAGGCGGGAGTGCTGGTGAATGTGCATTACCTTCCGGTTTATATGCATCCGTATTACAGGGAGCACGGCTACGCGAAGGTATGCTGCCCGAAGGCCGAGGCATATTATGAGAGGGCGCTGTCCCTGCCGATCTATCCGGCCATGACGGAGGAGGAGATCGAGTACGTCATCGAGACGACATCGAGAATTGTCGAGGAGCTGCAGCCGTAGGCGGCTCCTCTTCGGAAAATAATCCGGAGAGCGATTATTTACGGTGCGGAGGGGATTATGGAACAGCCGTTGGTTTCGGTGGTGCTGCCGACGTGGAACAGGGCGGCGTATCTGCCGCGTGCGATGGAGAGTGTATTGTCCCAGGATTATGAGAGGCTGGAGCTGATCGTGGTGGACGACGGATCGACGGACGGTACGCGGCAGGCCGTCGAGGCCTTTGAGGACAGGAGAATCCGGTACATGAGGACCCCGGCCAACCGCGGTGTCTCCGCGGCCAGAAATGCGGGGATCCGGCGTGCGTGCGGAGAATATATCGCGTTTCAGGACAGCGACGACGTGTGGCTTCCGGGCAAGCTCGGCAAGCAGGTGCGGGTGCTGTCCGCCTGCGCTGACAGCGTTGCTCTCGTGTACCATCCGATGTCCAGAAGCACGGAGAGAGGCGAGCGGCGCATGATACCGGATGACGGCATTCCGATGGCGGACCGGAGCGGCAGATTGTTTGAAAAGCTGCTCCGGCGCAATTATATCGGCGCGCCGGCGATATGCGTGCGCCGTGCCGCGCTCACCGGGCCGGAGGGCGTCGGCGTGTTTGATACGGGGATGCCGATTCTGGAGGACTATGAGCTGTTGCTGCGCATTGCGCGGCGCTATGAGATCGCGTACATCGACGAGGTGCTGATCGACACATTCCAGCTGGGCGGCGGAACCAATGCGGACCCGCGGAAGGGAATTACGGCACACGCCATGCTTGCCGGAAAATACCGGGAGGAGCTGAAGCAGCTCGGGCTCTATGAGGCCAGGCTCGGTCAGCTGCGGGAGTTCGGCAGGCTTGTGCATGCGGAGCAGCTCGCCGAGGATGTGATCGGGCGGTACTGCGAACGCTGACAGCGAGAGCGGCAGGAGGCCGGTTATGAAAACAATAGCGATAATTACGGCGCGGGGCGGCAGCAAGCGCGTCCCGCGGAAAAATGTGAAGGAGCTTCTCGGCAAGCCCCTTTTGTGCTATTCAGTGGAGGCAGCGCTCGCGGCGGGCTGCTTTGACGAGGTCATGGTCTCCACCGACGACGAAGAGATCGCGCAGATCGCGCGCCGGGCAGGCGCTTCCGTGCCGTTTTTCCGCTCGGAGGAGACGTCGGGAGATTTTGCGACGACCTCCGATGTGCTGCGGGAGGTGCTTTTGCGCTACGAAGAGCTGGGCAAGCAGTTTGAGGCGGCATGCTGCCTGTATCCGACGGCGCCGTTTCTGACAGGAGAACGCCTCAGGGACGCCATGCAGCGGCTGCTGGACGGCAATGCGGACACGGTTATGTCCGTTGTAAGATTTTCGTTTCCTCCGCAGCGCGGAATGCTGCTTGAGGACGGCTGCCTGCGGCTGCAGTACCCGGAATACAGGAACGCAAGATCGCAGGATCTGCCCCCGGTGTACCATGACTGCGGGCAGTTTTACTGCTTCCGGACGGAGCCCTTTCTGAAGAGCGGGAATATTATCGGCGACACAGTGCTGCCGTACATCCTGCCGGAGACCGAGGTGCAGGACATCGACACGCAGGAGGATTTTGAGCTTGCAGAGCTTAAGCTGCGCCGTCTTAGGGAGAAGGGCGGCAGAGATTGAGTCCGGTCATAAGAATACCAGAGCCGGCTCGGCCGGTCACGGAAAGGAACGGGATTGGAAATGAACTTTATCACGGTCGGAAAACGCCGCATCGGAGCGGGGGCACCGGCGTATATCATTGCGGAAATGTCCGCGAACCACGCGGGCAGTATGGAGAATGCGAAGGAGATTATTTTCGCGGCAAAGGAGTCGGGAGCGGACTGCATCAAGCTGCAGACCTACACGCCGGACACCATCACGATGAACTGCAGCAGCGAATATTTTCAGATCGCGTCCGGCACCTGGGCGAAGGAGAACCTTTACGAGCTGTACCAGAAGGCGTACACACCGTGGGAGTGGCAGGCGGAGCTGAAGGAGACGGCGGCGAGGGCGGGGATCGATTTTCTGTCCACGCCGTTCGACTGCACGGCGGTCGATTTTCTTGAGGAAATCGGTCTGGAATTCTACAAGATCGGCTCGTTCGAGCTGGTCGATATCCCGCTGCTGAAATATGTGGCGCAGACGCACAAGCCGATCATCATGTCCACCGGCATGGGCACGGAGGAGGAGATACGCGAGGCCGTGGGGACGGTGCGTGCGGCCGGGTGCAGCGAGCTCGTGCTGCTGCGCTGTCAGAGCGTTTATCCGGCGCGCCCGGAGACGATGCGCCTTGCGGTCATGAAGGATATGGCGGAAAAATTCGGCGTGCCGGTCGGGCTCTCCGATCATTCCGTGGGCTCGCTCATGGCGGTGGCCGCGGTCATGTCGGGGGCGTCCGTGATCGAAAAGCATTTCTGCCTGAGCCGGAAGATCAAAAATCCGGATTCCTCGTTTTCCATGGAGCCGGAGGAATTTGCCGCAATGGTGCGGGATATCCGTACCGCCGAGCAGGCGGTCGGCGAGGCGGAATACGACCCGGCAGGGGAGGAGCAGGATTACCGGAGGCTGCGGAAATCCATTTTTGCCGTCCGGGATATCGAGGAGGGGGAAGCCTTCACGGCCGAGAATATCCGCGTGATACGTCCCGGCTACGGCCTGCACCCGCGCTATTATGAGGCGCTCTCCGGGCGGCATGCGGCCTGCGCGGTCAGGAGAGGCACGCCGCTTTGCGCGGAGCATGTAAAGGAGCGCCTGGAATGAGTACATTTTATACTGAGGAGGAATTGAAGCAGCTCGGCATTGCGGAATACGGCGAGGACGTGCTGATCGGCAGGCATGCGGTTCTGTATCATCCGGAGCGGCTGCATATCGGGAGCCATGTGCGGATCGATGATTTCACGATCGTCAGCGGCAACGTGCGGCTGCACGATTACATTCATATTTCGCATTTCTGCGGGCTGTACGGCGCAGAGGCGGGCATCGAGATGCTGGATTTTTCCTGCCTTTCGTCAAAGGTGAGCGTGTACGCCACCTCCGACGATTACAGCGGGGAGACGATGACGAATCCGATGGTTCCGGAGAAATACCATGTGCGCCATATCAGCGCGCCGGTACAGATCGGAAAACACGGGCTTATCGGCTGCGGCTCGGTCATTCTGCCGGGCGTGACGATTGCGGAGGGCTGCAGTGTCGGCAGTATGTCCCTGTGCAATCGCACGACGGAGCCGTTCGGCATCTACGCGGGCATACCGGCCCGGCGGATCAAGGAGAGAAGCCGCAGGCTTGAGGAGCTGGAGGCACAGCTGCGGCAGGAAACAATGTGAAAGGGCCGGGAGTTTGCAGAGCCTTTTTGGCGGTGAGCCCTTTCACATGAAAGTTTCGGGAATGAACCCGTGTGGGGGTTCATTCCCGAAACTTCCGGGCGGATGCAATGGAGGAAAGGACAGAGGGGATGTCGGAGGAGAACGGGAAAGCGGAGGAGCTGGAAAAGCAGGAGAGATTGGAAAAGCCGGAAGAAGCGGCGAAACAGGAAAAGAAGGTCAGCGTTGTTATCCCGTGCTACAATGTGGAGCGTTATATCGACCGCTGTATTCACTCGCTCACCGTGCAGACCATCGGGGTCGAAAGCCTGCAGCTGATTTTTGTGGATGATGCGTCAACGGATCGCACCGTGCGGAAGCTGCGATACTGGCAGGCGAAATATCCGGATTCCATCGAGGTGTATTGCCTGCCCGAAAACCGCAGGCAGGGCGGCGCGCGCAACGAGGGGCTAAGGCATGTGTCGGCGAATGCGGTCGGCTTTGTCGATTCGGACGACTGGGTCGCGCCGGATATGTACGAGCGGCTGTATGAGACGCTTTTGCGGGAACAATGCGATTTTGTAAGCTGCTGCCAAAAGCGCGCGTTCGATGCGTCCGCGCCGCTTGATCCGCATGCGCGTGAGGACCGGCGGATTGTTGTGCACTCGGAGGAGGAGAGAAAGGAATTTCTGCTGGAAAAGCTGCCCGGAGGGGCTTGTTCTGGCCTGTTCCGACGGGAATTTCTGGAGGAGTGCGCGCCCGCCTTCCCGGAGGGAACGGCATACGAGGACAATTACTGGATTGCAATGGTGAAGCTTGGGACGAGGAGCTGCTATATCCTCGGCAGCGAGTTGTATTATTATTTTGTAAACCAGCAGTCCACGACCTTGTCTGCGGATTCGAGCCGGCATCTGGAGCGCCTTGCCATCGAGGAGGCCAAGCTTGAGGAATACCGGCGGCGCGGCGTGTTCGAGCGCTTTTACCGGGAAATCGAGTTTGAATTTCTGCGGCTCTACTACATCAACAGCCTGCACACCTTTTTTCTGAGAATGTCGGACATGGGGGAGGGGCTGCCGTTTGAGCGGATGCAGGAAACGGTGAAGCGACTGTTCCCGGATTACAAAAGCAATCCGTACTGGGGGCGGTTCGGCCGGATGGAACAGGAATTTCTCGCGACGATCGAGCTGCCGCTGAAGACAGAGCAATGGGAAATACTGGCGAAGGGATACCGGCAGGAGGTACAGGCCCGCAAGTAAAAGACAGAGTGGATGACGGCCTGGCGGGACAGGGGGGATTATGAGAGGAGACGGACATAAAATAAGAATTGCGTACTACGACTGGGACAGCCTGATGCAGGAGGACATGCTGTATAGCCTGGAGCAGGCAGACTGCGAGGTTGTAAGATTTCAGGGGACAATGGAGCATTATGGGAAGGACGAGTGCTTTTCGGAGGCTTTTCGGAAATTTTTAAAAGAGCAGAAGCCGGATGCCTGTTTTTCCTTTAATTTTTTTCCGCTGATTTCCGATGTCTGCCAGAGGGAGGAGATTCGATATCTCTCATGGAGCTTTGATAGTCCGCTTTTGAATCTGTACAGTGACGCAGCGGGAAATTCCTGCAACCGGATCTTTCATTTTGACCGGGGAATATGCGAGCGCATGCAGAGAGAGGGAATGAAGAATCTGTATCATCTCCCGCTGGCGGTGAGGGCGGACAGACCGGTGGGACAGCGGTCCGGCGTGCTGGCATCCTTTACGGGAGCGGATATCTCGTTTGTGGGCAGGATATACGACAAAAAGAATTTTTACGACCAGATTCAATATCTTCCGGAATGGCTGAAGGGCTATCTTGAGGGACTGATGGAAGCGCAGAAGCAGGTATGGGGCTATAATTTTCAGGAGGAATGTATTCGGAGAAAGGGGCTGAAGGAAATATGCCATTATGTAAAAATGGAGCAGCCCTCCGATTTCCATTATACGCCGGCCTTTGTATTCGCCAATCTGTTTTTGAACCAGAAGATCACGGCGATGGAACGGGAGGAGGCATTGTGGCGTCTGGCGCAGATTGCGGATGTCTCGCTGTATTCCGATTCGTTTCCCGAAAGTCTCGCGAAGACGGGCAGAATACATTACGGCGGAGTAGTCGAAAACACAACGGAAGCACCTGTGGTATATCGCGGCAGCAGAATCAATCTGAACATGACACTGCGCAGCATTATGACGGGGATTCCGCTCCGTGTATTTGAGATAGCGGCCGCGGGAGGCTTTGTCCTGTCCAATTATCAGGAGGAACTCTGCGAGTGTTTTGAGCCGGAAAAGGAGATCGTTCTGTTTGGCAGCATGGAGGAGATGGAGGATAAGGCACGGTACTTTCTGGAGCATGAGGAAGAGCGGAAAAGGATTGCAGAAGCCAGTCGGAAACGTATGGAGGCTGAGCATACACTGCAGAGGAGAATCGAGACGATTTTTTCGCTGGCGTTGTGAAAAAGGAAGGTGCACAGATGAACCAAAGACTTCGGGAAATATTCGAAAAATTGAAGGGCCTTCTCGCGGATCTGGAGAGCGTATGCCGTTTTCTGCAGCGCCAGGATTTCTATCGGGCAAATAATCTCCTGAGGGACTGCATGCCCGTGCTCGAGGAGGCCCTGGTCAACATCCTGCAGGAGCCGGAATACTTTGACGGAGCGCAGGTGAGCACGCAGAAGGAGAGCATACTGAGCCTTCTCAATTCGCTGCTGGATGCGCTGGAAAGAAAGGAGTACGTTCTGCTCACGGACGTTATCCGACAGATTGTCCTGCCGTTTTTGTACGCGGTTCAGGAGCATATTGTGGCGCGGGAGCTCACGCAGCCCCTGTGCTTCGGCGCGGGGAGCCGGAGCTATTTTGTGGAATACACCTCCTGCGGACTGCCGACGGTGAGGGTCAGCGACGGCGGGCGGGAGTTTTATCTGCACAGCAACCGCAGCGCCAGACAGGAGGCGGAGGAGCTTGCGGAAGGCTGGCTGGAGGCGGAAAAGGAAGAATACATCATCTACGGCATGGGTCTGGGCTACGCGGTCAGCGCCCTGCTGAGGAAAAACGAATACGCCTCCGTGCGGGTGTATGAGAGCGACGGGGAGCTGTTAAAGCTCGCGGAGGAGTACGGGGACTTAGAAGAGATGCGAAAAAGCGGCCGTGTGGAGGTCGTGACGGACGAGAAGGGCGTCGGCTTTCTGTCGGCAGTTCGGGAGAGCCCGGATGCGGCCGTCTGCTTTTTCTATCCCTCGCTGCGCCTGATCCGCGACAGGGCGGCCGCGGAGCGGATGGAGGAGCTGTTTATCAGCCAGATGTCGCAGAAGGGGCAGTATCCGGCGATGTACGGCAATTTCCGGCGGAACACGGCCCATTATGACGGGCTGGCGGAGGAGCTTGCGGATAGAATAGAGGGCAGGCGGGTATTTCTTGTCGCGGGCGGCCCATCCCTGGACCGGAACTATTCGCTGCTGGGGCGGGCGAAGGAGACCGGGACGGTCATTGTGGTCGGGACAGTGCTGCGGAAGCTGCTGGCTGCCGGGATAAGGCCGGATTTTGTGATTGTGACGGACGCCAAGGCAAACACCTGGAGCCAGACAGAGGGGCTGGAGGACGCGGGGGTTCCGATGATCGGACTCTCCACGGCCTACCACCGCTTTTTTACGGATTATCACGCCAAACACTATCTGCTGTGCCAGGAGGACTTCGCCCCGGCCGAGCAGTTTGCGGCGCAGAAGGGAGCAATGCTGATCCGGACGGGCGGCTCGGTGATCACGGCAGCGCTCTCCTTTGCCATTGCGTTGAAGGCGGCGGAGATCGTGTTTCTGGGGCTCGACCTTGCGTACACCGGCGGGAGGGGTCACGCCGGTGATGCGGACGACTATCTGGCGGATGCAGGGAAGGACGGGCAGCGCATGGTCCGGGATATTTACGGGAATGAGGTGCCGACGGGGAAAAACCTTGAGATCTACCGGAAATTCATCGAGCGCGAGATCGCAGGCGCAAAGCAGATCCGTTTTGTCGACGCAACGGAGGGCGGCGCCAGAATTCAGGGCACGGAGCTTCTAACGCTCGCGCAGGTGCTTGAGGAGAAGGCCCCGGACGGGCGGAAGCAGGCTGCCCCGGACTCCGGCCATAACTGAGGATATATGGCGGACAGTTAAAATTTTCAATCACGAGAGTTGTGTCTGCGCGCTGCTTGACACAAACTCATTATGCGCAAAAAGCAGCGCAGAAATCGGGAAAACATGAAAATTCTGATCTATGAATGGAACGGATTTTGCCAGCAGGATTTAAAGGAGGCGCTCCGGGCGCTGGGGCACAGCGTGGAGCGGATCGGCTATGTCGTAAAGGAGAAATGCGCGGACCGTTTTTTTGAGGAAAAGCTGGCGGAGCGCCTGAAAAAGGGCTACGACTGCGTGGTATCGTTCAATTTTTATCCGTCCGTAGCGCTCTGCTGCAGGGACGCGGGGATTTTATATCTGTCGTGGATCTACGACGGGGAGGATTTCGGGCTTTACCATAC
>CAMWWR010000042.1 GCA_947178045.1 uncultured Clostridia bacterium | reverse complement strand
ACATATAGCCGTCCACCGGGCAGGATTTCAGGAAATAGTAATAATTCAGACAAAAATCCGCATAAAAGGAAAGCATTTTATCTTCTTTTTCCTGCATCTGGAAAACCGGGATCTCGGATACGATCTGCTCGATTTCCGGGTCTCTGCTGAACAGCACCTTCGCACTTAAAAATGCATTTCTCGCGGGCTCGCTTCCCTTTTTCGCCGCATCCATTAAAAATTCCTTCGTCATATATTTCACATCGAAATATCCGCCCTCGTATGTGCAGTATCCCTCGATCGTCTCTACCGTCATATTGTTTTTCTGCCGCAGAGCATACGCCTCTTCCGTAATCACAACCATCGCGTCCAAATCCGAGTCCGGCCTCTCACAGCCCTTCGCCACGGAGCCGCCAAAAATCAGCGCAATCACTTCCTCTTTTCCGGAAAAATAATTCTTTAAATTTTCAAGTGATTCCCTGTGATGCTGATACATAATTACCTCCATAAACTCCCGTTATCCTGTCGCAGCGAAGCAGCCCGTCCACGCTGTCGCGGTCGAAAATTTCATTCAGCGCCGCTATATGCGCGGCATAGCCGGGATCGCCCGGCAGCGGGCTGTCGTCCTGTGAGGCGATGTACGCGAGCCAGCTGTCCCGCGTATGGCAGACCGGATTATCGAACATCCATATCTCCGGCCCGGAAAAAAACGCGTCCACCGCCCGCCTGCAAAAGTCGTCCGCTTCCCTGCCCGGCACATGGTTGTAAATGGCAAAAATCCAGCTGCCGGGCTTTATGATGCGCAGGCATTCTGCCCGGAAGGCCTCCGGATCAAACCAGTGCAGTGCGTGGGCCACGGTGATAATATCAACACTGTGCTCCGGCAGTGTTGTCGCCTCGGCCGTTCCCGCGACGATTTCCGCATTGGAATACGGCTCCAGCGTGACCGCAAGCTGCGCGCGCATATCCCCGTTCGGCTCGACGGCATACAGCCGGAAGCCCTGCTCCGCAATATCCTTCGCAAATTTTCCGGTTCCGGCCCCGATATCCGCGAACACCGCGCCGGGCGGCGCAAAGGAAAGGATCTTTTCAACCGCTTCCCTCGGGTAGCCCGGCCGTCCCTTTGCATAAGCCTCCGCACGGTTGGTAAATTTATCTGTATTCCTCATGGCTTTCTTAAAGTGCCTCCTTATGTTTCTGTTGTGAAGAGTCCAGCCTGCGCAGTACATCGGACGGCCGCTCCAGCTGCGAAAAATCCGGCTTTCGTCCCGACGGCTGCGTAGTTTTCTCCTGCAGATACCAGACGGCCTGCGCCGCCGTCATCCCGAGCTCCCTCGCTGTTTCCAGCTCAAAGCTTCCTCCGTCTCCGACGTACAGGCATTCCTCCGCCTTCACCGAAAGCTTATCCATACATCGCCGGAAGATCTCATGGTCCGGCTTTTCCACCCCCTGCTCAACGGACAGGAACACGGCGTCAAAATAAGGAAAGAGCTCGCTTTCCCGGATCACCACTGCCTCTTCCGAATAGCAGTTGCTGATCAGTCCGACAAGAATTCCTCTTTTCCTCAGCTCCGACAGCATGGGAATGAGCTCCGGGTGAAGATGGCGGAAGCACTCCCGCTTTGTCTCTGTCCGCTTTTGGACAAGCCTCTGCAGAAGCTTCTTCGAAAAGCATTGATTTTCCCGGAGAATATGCTCCAGCACCTCCTCCAGCGTCACTCTTCCGATGCTGCGGTCGTGCTCCGTCGGCCTCCAGATCGCCAAAAAGCGCTCCTCCGGGATTCCGGCGTCCGCCGCCATCTGAGAGCCGAAATACAGCGGACTTTGATAATGCGTAATCAGTGTTTCAAACATATCGAAAATTACGGCTCGTATCATCCAATCTCCTTTTTGTGCGTCGCTCCCCCTGCCATGCGGGCAGCAGCTTTGCTTCGCGGCTTTAACCCTCTTTGTGTTCGGCCCTGACCTCATACGCCGTGTATTCCCGGTCAAAATGATAGCCCAGCTTTTCCGCCAGAGCGACGGACCAACGGTTCTGCGCGTCCCAGCTCGGATACAGGCCCCGCTCCAGGCATTCCAGAATCAGCTCCGCCCCGCAGGCACAGGCAAGCCCCCTTCTGCGGTGATCCTCCCTGGTATCGATCTCGATCTCAATGCCGCCGTTATAGCCGGAATAAGAGGAAGCGCCCGAGACAGGCTCATCCCCCTTGAGAATTACAACGCCGAGCCCGTGTCTCCGGTACGCGGCGTAATCCGGATACTGTGAAACCCAGTCCCTGCACCACGCGAGCTGCCTGCATTGCAAAAACAATTCCTCATCCATCCGCCTCATTGCATAGCCGTCCGGCAGCGCAGCCGCCAGACGGCGCAAACGGACCGCATCAAAAACCTCCGGCTCCTTTTTGATCGCATAGCGGACGACCCGCTCTGCACATTCTCCGTAGCATTCCTCGATCAGCTTTTCCCATTCACCGGTCCGCGGGGTCAGTATCATAAAATCACGGCCGCATACCTCAAATACGGACAGCACAAGCTCCCGCTCCGGCCTGCCCGCAAAAAAGCAGAAATCGCCGAGAATCGCCATCGCGGCCTCCGGCCGTGTAAGCGAATCCGTATAGATCTGCCCCATGACACCCTGCAGGCAGGAGTAGATCATGGTGTCCTCCCAGCCGTCGAAAAGCGCCTCTATTTCCGGGGAAGATCCCGTTTGGTATATCATTTTATACTTCCTTTCTTTCTGCATCGTCGTGCGCGATCGAGTAGAGGAAGGTTATTTCTTCCCTGCGCATAAAAAAGGGAGCTGTTTGACGCAGCTCCCCCCCTTTGTCCGCACGCATCTCTGCCCGTTTACTGCTTCGCATTCGAGCGCATGCGCAGAAAGCAGCCGAGCTTCACCGCGCCGAAAACCGCCGCGCTGTACACGATAAAAATACCAAGATAGTATACAAAGCCTGCTAAAAACGCCATCTCTTCCACCTCCGCTTTCTATAATTATTGTGGGTATTGGGAATGCAATATATGTATTCCACTTTCGCATCCAATATCCATATTCAGTGTCTGTGAACCAGCTCCCGCGAAATATCCTCCCAGTCCAGCCCGCATTCCGCCATCAGTACCATCATATGGTACAGGAAATCAGCCATCTCATACCTGACCTCCTCCGGATCCGGATTCTTTGCGGCAATCACGATCTCGGTCGCTTCCTCCCCGCATTTCTTTAATATCTTGTCGATGCCCTTGTCGAACAGATAATTGGTGTAGGACCCCTCCTTCGGGTTTGCCCTGCGGTCCAGAATGGTCTGGAAAACCTCGTTCAGCACCTTTCCCGGATTCACCTCGTCGTACGGCCTCCGGAACAGCTCCCGAAAAAAGCAGGACCGGCTGCCCGTATGGCACGCGGCTCCGATCTGCAGCACCTTCGCCAGCAGTGTATCGTTGTCGCAGTCGGCGGAAAGCGCCTTGACATACTGAAAATGTCCGGATTCCTCCCCCTTGAGCCAAAGCTTCTGCCGACTCCGGGAATAGTAGGTCATCCTCCCTGTTTCCATGGTCTTATTATACGCCTCTTCGTTCATATAGGCAAGCATCAAAACCCCATCATTTTTGTAATCCTGAACGATCACCGGCACAAGCCCGTCCGCATTCTTTTTAAGCTGGGCAAAGCTGACCGGGCTCTCCGGCGTGTCAACGTCAAGCCCCTCGTTTTTCATAAGGCGCTTGATCTTAAAAATATCCTTTTTCTCATAATAGTCGGTCGCCACACCGGCCACATTTTCCATGGAGAGCAGCGTATGCATGTCGTTGCGCAGCAGGGAATCCCGTACGACGACCGGAATTCCGGCCCGCTTAATCTTCTCCCTCACTCCATCCGTTACGGTCAGATGCTTGATGAGCAGCATGCCCACCCCGTTCCCGGAAAGCTCCGCCGCAAGCTGGTCCAGCGGGAGCACGACATTATCCGGCCCGCCCGAGGCGTCCAGCTCCACAACAATTTTATCGCTGCCGAATCTCTCCGCTCCCTCTTTGATTACGGGAAGGCTGTACAGCGGCGTCACCACTTTGGAGGCCCCGGTATAGAGCGCCTTCTTGATATCCTCAAAGCGTCTGGCGCGGCAGCCGAGCATAATCGGGAACTCCGCCTGCTTCACCGCCTGTCTCGCGGTGTGCAGAAATTCCTCCTGCTCCGCCTCCACGACCGTATAATTGTACAAAAACAGCCCGTCCGCGCCGTTTCTCTCGTATTCCTCCGCCCTGCGCAGGACGCTCTCCGCCGTCTCGTTCTCCGCATTGATATATGCGATGATCTGTTTCGGCTTTTCTCCCGCTCTTTCATTTTGCATACTTTTCCACAGCCTCCTCCAATTGTATCCGGTGCTCGTACAGCGCCTTTCCGATAATGACCCCGTGCACAGGAATCGAATTCAGATCATCCAGGTCCTTCATGGAGGACACCCCGCCCGAAGCAATAATGTCCAGGCCGGTCTGCTCCACCATCTCGCGCGTATGTACAATATTCGGCCCCTGCAGCATGCCGTCCCTGGAAATATCCGTGTATACAACCGTTCTGACGCCGAGCTCCTTCATCTCCAGGGCCAGCTGCACCGCGTTATAGCTGCTGATCTTCTCCCAGCCGTCCGTGGCGACCATCCCGTTTTTCGCGTCGATCCCGATGACGATCCTCTCCGCGCCGAAGCGCTGGATGCACTCCCTGACAAACTGCGGACTCTCCACCGCTTTTGTGCCGATGATCACCCGGTCGACGCCGAGATTCAGCTTATTCTCGACGTCCTTGACCGTGCGGATGCCGCCGCCCACCTCCACCGGCACGGACACGTTCTCCACGATATCGCGGATGACGTCCTCGTTCACGGAACGCCCCGCCAGAGCCCCGTCCAGATCTACGATGTGAATATATGACGCGCCTGCCGCCTCAAAGGTTTTCGCTATGTTTACCGGGATGTGGGAATACACCTCCACATCGTGAAACTGTCCCTGGCGCAGCCGCACGCACTGTCCGTTCCTGATATCAATTGCAGGAAATAGTTTCATCGTCTCCTCCTTCCTGATCCGCTCTAGGCAATCGTTCCCTTGGTCGAGAGCGTTCCGGTCACTCTGTCATCCAGCGATGACGCCTCGTCCAGCGCCTTTGCAAACGCCTTGAACATCGCCTCAATGATGTGATGGCAGTTATCTCCGTCTATATGCTTAATATGCAGATTCATCCCCGCGCTGTAGGAAACGGCATAGAAAAATTCCCGAACCAGCTCCGTGTCGAAATACCCCACACGCTCGGACCCGAACTGCGCGGAAAAATTCAGATACGGCCTCCCGGATAGATCGACGGCGCACAGTACCAGCGTTTCATCCATCGGAAGCAGGAAAGAGCCGTAGCGCCGAATCCCCTCCTTGTCCCTCAGAGCCTGCCGGATCGCTTTCCCGAGCACAATGCCCGTGTCCTCCACCGTATGGTGCCCATCCACATACAGCTCTCCCTTTACCGTCAGCTTCAGATCAAAAAATCCGTGCCTTGCAAAGCTTGTCAGCATGTGGTCAAAAAAACCGATGCCGGTATTCACCTCGGATTTTCCCGTGCCGTCCAATTCCAGCTCCAGCGAAATATCCGTCTCCCTCGTCTTTCTTTCGACAGCCGCCGAACGTGCCATAATCATCCCCATTTCTGCGCTGCTTTTTGCGCATCGAAACGAACCTTGTTCGTTTGTAAGTTTGTGAACGCAGCGCAGACACAAACCTGCCTTTTTGATTTGTCTTTTTGTTTTCAGCCCTTTTCTTTCGCGGATTCTTCAAAGCGCACGGCGATCGAGTTTGCGTGCGCCGTGAGTCCCTCCGCTTTTGCGAACAGCTCGACATCCTTGTGCACCGCCTCAAGCGCCTCGCGCGAATAGGAAATGATGCTCGATTTTTTCACGAAATCATCGACCGAAAGCGGCGAGAAAAACTTTGCCGTCCCGTTTGTCGGCAGAATGTGATTTGGTCCCGCAAAATAGTCTCCGAGCGGCTCGCTGGAATATTCCCCAAGGAAGATCGCCCCCGCGTTCTTTATCTTCGTCATAACCTCAAACGGGTTTTCCGTCACAATCTCAAGATGCTCGGAGGCGATCTCGTTCGCCGCGTCGACCGCGTCCTGCAGCGTGTCCGCAATCAGAATACAGCCGTAATTTTCCAGCGATTTTTCAAGGATTTCTCTTCTGGAAAGCTCACCCAGAAAACCGTCGATTTCCTTTGCCACCGCGTCCGCAAGCTCCCTGCTCGTTGTTACGAGGATGGCGCTCGCCAGCTCGTCGTGCTCCGCCTGGGAAAGCAGGTCGGCGGCGACATACCTCGGATTCGCCGTGCCGTCCGCGATCACAAGGATCTCGCTCGGCCCCGCGATCGAGTCGATGCTGACATGGCCGTAAACGGCTTTTTTCGCGAGCGCCACGAAAATATTGCCGGGCCCGACGATTTTATCCACCTTCGGCACGCTCTGTGTCCCGAAGGCCAGGGCCGCGATCGCCTGAGCGCCGCCCACCTTGTAAATTTCCGAAACACCGGCCTCCCTGGCCGCGACAAGCGTGCCCGGATTCACCTTTCCGTCCCTTCCCGGCGGCGTTGTCATAACGATCCTTCCGACGCCCGCGACCCTCGCCGGAATAATGTTCATCAGCACGGACGACGGATACGCCGCCTTTCCGCCCGGCACATACACCCCGACCGACGCGACCGGCGTGATCTTCTGGCCGAGGATGACGCCGTTTTCCTTCGCGTCAAACCAGCTGCTGCGCTTTTGCAGGACATGGTACGCCTCAATATTTTTGATTGCCGCGCGGATAACGCGCACCAGCTCCCCGTCCACCTGACCGTAAGCCTCCTCAATCTCCGCCTCCGTCACGCGGATGCTTTGGGCATCGAGCGCCGCCTTGTCGAACTGAAGCGTATACCGAAACAGCGCTTCATCCCTTTTTTCTCTTACCTCCCGGATAATCTCGGCCACGGTCTGCTCGTACTGCGTATACTGGCCCGGACTGCGCCGAAGCAGATCCTCCAGCAGATCTTTTTTTGTGTTCTCATTCAGCTCTACAACCTTCATGAAATCTTACCGTCCTTTCAGCAGAACCTCTCTCAAACCGTTTATCATGCCCGTAATGCGCTCATGCTCCATTTTCATGCTCACCTGGTTCACGACCATCCGCGCGGAGAGCGGGCATATTTCCTCGAGCACGGCAAGTCCGTTTTCTCTCAGGGTCGCCCCGGTCTCGACGATATCGACGATCACCTCGGAAAGTCCGACGATCGGTGCGAGCTCGATCGAGCCGTTCAGCTTGATAATCTCCACGGTCTGATGCCTCTTATTATAAAAGTAATCCTTTGCGATATTCGGGTATTTCGTAGCGACGCGGATCAGCCCGCCGTTCTGCAGCAGCTCCCTCGCACTCTCCGGACCCGCGACGCACATGCGGCATTTCCCCATATTCAGGTCGAGCACCTCGTACATTTTCCGCCCTTCCTCCAGTATCGTATCCTTTCCCACAATACCGATATCGGCGGCGCCGTACTCCACATAGGTCGGCACGTCGTTCGCCTTTGCGAGGAAAAATTTCAGGCCGAGCTTCTCATTGGTAAAAATGAGCTTTCTCGAGTCCGGCTCCTTCATTTCCTCGCAGGTAATCCCGATTTCCTCGAGCATTCCCATCGCCTTTTTTGCCAGCCTGCCCTTTGCCAGGGCGATCGTTATGTAATTCATAATATTCCTTCCGCCTCCGCGTCCTTTTTCACGGCAGCTGTGCCAGCGCCGCGGTATGTGAGGAGCCGTCCGCAGCGTCGAACACCTCCGCGCACCCTTCCTCTTTTAAATACAGCACGCCGCTCAGCTTCATCCGCCCGGCATAAGCCGCGTAATCCGTTCCCTCCGCCGTCTCCAGAAGCAGCTCCGCCTTCCCTCCTCGGGCACGCAGCCGCCTTGCCAGCGCAATCGCCGCGGAGCGGTACGGCGCGCGGTATACGATCAGGGTATTCTCCGGCTTCGGCTTCGGCAGAAGCCCTTGGCGCTCCAGGGCGAGCATCAGCTGATTGATAATCACGGCCATGCCGATGGCCGGAGCGTCCTTGCCGAACTGTCCGACAAGAGAATCGTACCTTCCGCCCGTGGCGACGGCATCCCCGGTTCCGAACGTGTAGGCCCGGAAAATAATTCCCGTGTAATAATCAAATTTGCTCAGCATACCGAGGTCGAAGGTAATATACTGTTCCAGCCCATATTCCATCATCAGGGCATAGAGCTGCTCCAAGCGCTCGATCGCCGCCAGCGCGCGCCGGTTTGTAATCTCGTCCTTGACAAACAGCAGCTTATCAAGTGTGCCGAACAGCTCCGGCAGACGCAGAATAACATCTTTCAGGCCGTCGGGCAGCTGCCTGCCGGAAATCAGCTCCTCCACGCCGAACATGTTTTTATTTTCAATCAGCACGCGGAGCTCCTCCGCCTCCTGTTCGCCGATGCCTGCCTCATCCATCAGACCGCGGAAAAAGTCCGCCTGGCCGATCTCCACCTGGAATTTTGTCAGCCCCGCGTCCAGCAGGCATTCCACTGTCAGAGCGATCATCTCTGCGTCCGCCTCGACCGTCGGGTCATTGATCAGCTCCGCGCCGAGCTGCGTGACCTCCTTGAGCTTGCCCTGATAGCTGCTGTTATTGACGAAGGTATCGCCGACATAGCAGAACCGTACCGGCAGCTCCTCGGTGCGATAATACTTTGCCATGCACCTTGCGATTGGCGGCGTCATATCCGGCCGGAGCACCAGCGTATTGCCCTCCCGGTCAAAAAATTTATACATTTCCCGCGACGGCACGGTTCCTCTTTCCTTGCTGAAGATATCAAAGAATTCGAAGGCCGGCGTTTCAATGTCCATGAAACCGTACAGCCTGAGACGATGGTGCAGCCGGCGCTCCAAAATTGATTTTGTCTCGCACTCTGCATGATAGATATCCCTTACCCCCTCCGGGGTATGCAGCAATCTCTCGTTCATCGCGGTGTCTCCCTCTCTTTTTTAATTCTTTGTTCCATTCCGTCCGCTTTTATGAAGGCGGCGCTTTATTATAGTAGCGTGATAATGAATTATCATACGAATGCGGTAATTATAATGGATCGAAAACCTTTTGTCAAGCCCCATTCCCGGCCTGTACCTGCCGCAGCAGGCTCCTGCTGCCATACCTTTCTTGCTGCCATACCCTTCTGCGCTGGCCTGCAATTCTGCACCGGACTGTGATTTTCACGTCATTATCAGGGAAGCGATGGGATTTCATCCGCGTTTCCCTAAGGAAG
>CAMWWR010000041.1 GCA_947178045.1 uncultured Clostridia bacterium | reverse complement strand
CATTATAGCATCTCGCTTTCCGATTACAATAACGCGATATGCAAGTATATCAACCACTGGTTGCAGCAAAATCAGAGACACAACTGTTGATTGACCTGGCCTTGCGAAAAGCAGGGCAGCTAATCATTGCTCAATAAAGTACCGCATCTATGATATAATGTCCACTACTCTACAGGTTTTATCTATACAATCAACAACAGCACCAGGCCCGAAAAAAACCTTTCCACGCCCCGTCTTCAAAAGACTCCAATATCGAACTTTACAATTTATTGTCAGAGCATCAGTCAATTCTCCGTCGATAAATTCTCTTCTCCTCCATTTTATCATAGCAGGAAAAATTCACCTTTCTCCCCTCTTCACTTCCTCAAATAATACCTCACCTGTCTCGCCCCTCCCCTTTTCACCAAAATCCCCTTCTCAACCATCTCTCTCATCAGCAATATCGCTGTCGGCTGGGAAACAGCCAACGCCTCCTGCACATCTCTGCGGGCAACAGAGCCATTTTCCCGGCACAGCGCAACAACGGCTTTTTCCCGCTGCTCCTTCGGAACCGCTTTGCCCGGCTTTCGCCCGGACTGCTGCCGCACCCCCTCCTCTGCCCCTTTTCCATAATTAGTATTTGGCAGCACGATCTTGAACGCATTGTCCGAAACACGAATCGTTGGCTTCACCGGATATTCATCATAGCATTCATTGATTTTCAAGATACCGGTGCCGTAAGCTTCAATCAATCTCAGCCGATAAAAAATATTCGCGAGATTTTGATTGCGCAGCACGGAAACTCCAAGGCCAATATCCTCCAGTGTAACACCCTTTACCAGTCCTCCAATCGTAACAAACTCGATCCGATCTTCAAAAATGCTGACCAGCGTTGGACTGCTGAACGAATAATCCCGATGAACGATCGCGTTCAGCAATGCCTCGCGAATTGCTTCCGGGGGATAATCCCTCATATCCAAACGGTCAAGTCCTGAAAACTCCGCACGAACACGATTGCTTCGGTCAATATAATCATAAGCTTCCTCAAGCTGTGATAAGAGCGAGCCGGAAAACTCACATCGGTCTCTGAATATACTCTTTTTATTTCCCTCAAATATTGCCAGCTTAATTGTGTGCGTACACTGCTCCGAAAGCAAAAATGCAAGATTGGTGTAAGTACCGTCCTCCCCAACCAGTTGAAGAGTTCTTAGCTGTGCCTTACCAAACTCCACATTTCTCTTTTTGAAAAAAGCCGCTGTCCGATCAAGGGTAAGCTGCTGGTTGATCGCTCGAGCTGTTTCATAACAGTCACCGCTGGTTTCTTTGATCATATTGAGAATCGCCGCTTCTGTTGCCGGGACAGTAGATGCTCCCTGTCGTACATAGACCCCTTCCGGTCGGATTCCTTTACCGGAAAGATAATAAGGTCTTGCTGTTCCGCGCTGTACTGTTATGCATACAACAGGCTTGCCGTCCATTATCTCATTTTTACAATCCACAAACATCATCACATCAGGACGCACAGAATCGCGAATTGCATTGGTAACCCGAAGCATTGTTCCGTCAATATCAGAAACACCGCAAACACTGCCATCATTATTCAATCCGATAAAAACTGTTCCTCCGCTGCAATTTGCAAACGCAACAACAGTATTCTTAATATCATCCACATACTCTCTTTTAAATTCAACAGTCAGGTTTTCTGTCAGCATATACAAACCTCCGGCAATTTGATAATCTAATAATTATTATAATATAATCTAATAATTATTATAATCATTTCCCCGATAATATCAAGCACCAGGCCCGAAAAAACCTTTCCACGCCCCGTCCTCAAAAGACTCCAATATTGCACTCCACCGCTTATTGCCAGAGCATCAGTCAATTCCCAACCGATAAATTCTCTTCTCCTCTATTTCATCATAGTAGGCAAAATAATCTTCAGGGGGCTTTATGGTTTCTATCAGCTTTGCACCTAATTTTTCAATGGTTTTGCGGGATGCCATATTGCTCGCATCGCAGGTCAAAATCAATTCTCTCATGCCATGCGCCCTGGCGACCTGCAGCACAAGCTTACAAGCCTTAAAGGCATAATGATTGCCCCGGTACTCTTCGTCAATCTCATATCCGATATTGCCATTATAGTAGGAATGATAGTTGCTGCCGATCCGAATACTGATCTTCCCCACTGCTCTGCCGTCCACCCATATATCATAATAGTAAAAGGGCAGCATTATTTCATCGCCGTCATGCTTTTCCGTTATTTTCAGAATAAGCTCATTCTCGCACAACATATCAAATTTATCATAAAACGAAAAGCAATTCATAAAGGCATCCCTCCCTCAGAGCCATTATATCAGACAGAATAATCAACATCAATAACCATTTGGCCTGCCCTCTATTACAGGCTCTATTTTGCTTCTCCAGGCGGCAGATCCGGGAGCCCGGAAGCGTTGCTCTCAAAAGATGAAAATTCCTAAAACCAATTGAAATCCACCACTCCCTTTGCTATAATTTACCCTAGAATGGCATAAATAAAGTAAACAGGGATCAGGGCCGAAAGCCTGCGCTTTTCTGCCCACGGATTTTGTGCTGCGGCAAAATCCGGGTCATGAACCGCCCCTGAAATCAAGCCGCAGCATGGGAGGTTAAGCATGCGAAAAAAATTAGCACTATTTCTGGCGGCTGCGCTGGCTCTTCCGGGCGCCATGCCCGCCCGCTCTGTGCAGGCCGACGACGCTGTCTCACCGGCCGCTCAGGCAAATGCCGCGGGGACGGGCCAGGTGGACGTATCGGTCACCGGCGCGCTTCTTTTGAAAAAGCCGGTGAATTTTGCGGTCAGCCTGACCGGTGCGGGCACAGTCTACACGGATTCCGTCACCCTGAATACAGGCGGCGGGCAGGATGTCAGGGCAAGCTTTGAGGGGCTGGTTGCCGGAACATACACCCTGCGGCTGAAGGCGGACGGCTTTGCCGGCTACACGCAGGAAATTGCCGTGGGCGGACAGGGCTGCGAGGTCCGTCTGGCGACCGGCTTTCTCGGTGGGATGAACTACAGTGCCGGCGCGGCGCATCCGGGTGTGTTGCTGATCGGCGATGTTGACGGCGACGGCACGGTCGGCGACGCGGACAGGGAGCTTCTCGTGGACGCCATCGACCGCGGACAATATTCCGGCGTGTTGGATCTAAACGGCGACGGCGCAGTCGATCTTGTCGATCTGGAATATTTCTCTATGGGCTATCAGCCTGCCGGGGACACTGCGGCAAGCCTTGAGGCCTTTATTCCCGTCTCGGTCATCGCGCCGGGCCAGGGCGACAATACAACGGTGGACGGCGATCTGAGCGGTCTTCTGAAAAATACCTCGAGCGTAGCGCTGACTCCGAAATACGGCGGCGATATCTCGGGGGATAATCCGGTTTCTCTGGAATTTGACGTCAGCGCGGCGGAGCAGACTGCCCTGGCCGACGGAATCATCATCGAAACCGCAGCCAGCAACCCGATCCGCAGCGCGGTCATTTCCGTCGCCTATACGGACGAGACCGGCGCAGAGCACAGCGAAGATATCCCGGTAAACAACGGGATTTCCTATCTTCTGAAGAATTCCGACGTGCGAACCGAATGGGACAGTCAGGGCAATATCCTGCTCTATCTCGGCTCCCAGGTCGCAGTCAAAAAGGTGACACTGACCATTACGGGAATGCAGAAAAACAGCAGCCTCGCGGAAATCTCAAAGGTGGAGTTCGTCAACGGTATGGAAAACCGAATTCCGGAACCGGAGATGGATATTCCGGAAAATCTGAGCGCGACGGCGGGCAGCGAAACAATCAGCCTGACCTGGTCGCCTTGCGTGAACGTCACCGGCTATGAGGTGCGGATCCGTCAGGGCGGTCTTGAGGAGACTATGCTTGTGGCAGGCAATTCTGCACAGATCACGAAATTCGGCGGCAAGGATCTGAAAAATTATACGGAATATGAGCTGAGCGTTCAGTCCGTCAACGGGACATGGCGCAGCGGCTACAGCAGCGCGGTGAGCGCAACACCGAAGCCGAACGGACGGCCGGACCGCCCGGACAATGTATCGGCAGTCGGCAATTATCAGAGCATTACGGTTTCCTGGAAGCAGATGAAGGATACCGTTTCCTACGATTTATATTATAAAGAACGATCTGCAAGCCAGTACAATAAGATTGCAGATATTACGAACAACCGCTACACGATCACGGGTCTCCGGGATCTGACGGAGTACACGGTCTATGTCATCGGCGTAAATGAATTCGGTGCAAGCGCCCCGTCTTTGACGGCCTCCGCTAAAACCACCGATCTGAACGCCCCTGTCATCCCGCGCTACGGCCTGATTAACTCCGGTGAAGCCGGACAGAAGGGCGCGCACATCCTCAGCGCAACACGGCGCTCGGTATGCCCGATGACGAACAGCCCGCTGGATACGCAGACCACCTCCGCCTGGGGAACGGTCGACCGGAATCCGGAATCCTATTATCAGACAGCCGGCTGGGATGAGGGCGGCTTCAATGCAATGGGCTCGGGCGTCGGCCTGACCTATGAATTTGACAGTGCCTACAAGCTGGATACGATCGCCATCTACTGCCACCCGGGATATGACTTCTTCTATGCCCGTGTGCGCTACTGGGATGCCAACGAAACACAGCGCGACGTATCCGGAGTATCCAGACAGACGCGGCAGGATGCCGACGGACGCTCCTATCTCGTTCTGAAGCTCGCTCAGCCAATTACGGCAAAGAAACTGCAGCTCGGCTTCGGACGCTATCTGGCGGACGGCGTGTCCATGCGCATTGCCGAGATCTATTTCTATCATTATGACACGATGCTGGATGAGATCATGGCTCTGTATCAGGACGACCTGCATACTGTTCTGAAAAGTGATGTAACTCAGGCGACGATCGACCGGCTCCGGGTGAAGATCCATGAGGTCGACGAGGTGAGCGGAGAATACAATCCGAATCTGGATGCGCTGGAGCGCGAGCTGAAAACGGCGGAGGACATTTTAAACAATGTTTCTCTCAACGCCCCGATCGAGATTCACAGCGGCATTACAATGAACGATGCGGGCCGCGGCTTTGGCGGGTTGAACGCATGGCAGCCGCTCGGTATTACGGCGGCAGCCGGTGAAAAGATAACGATCTACGTCGGACACGACAGCAAGCGGACCGGCGATTCGACGAATCTGAGGCTGGTGGCGACACAGTACCACTCCGAGTCCTCGCCGATGTCGACGGCTGTGACCAGTCTCAAGGTCGGAGCCAACATCGTCGAAATTCCACGGATCGGTTCGCTCGCCGATCAGGAAAACGGCGGAGCATTATATATTGAATACACCGGAAACAACAGCGCCGACCGCTATGCGGTGAGAGTAAGCGGCGGTGTGGCCATTCCGCGGCTCGATCTCTACGGAGTGACGGACGCCGGCGAGCGGCTGGCAAGAGCCTCCGCGTACCTGAAGGAACTGGAGGACTATGTGGGCGTGATGGAAACAAATCACCAGAGATTCCACGCCAACTCCTCCCTTACCCTAGTCAACGGGCTTGATTATAACGCACAGAACTGTATTCTCGGAGCATCCGATATCCTTCTGGATAAAATGCTGCTCTCGCTGCCGGCATCCCAAATTCTGAGCGGCGCAGGCAGCGGCACACTGCAGGAGAGGGCGCAGAAGCTTCTGGACTCCATGAAGGCCATGGACGACATGATGCACCTGTTCTATCAGCACAAGGGCTTGAACGCGAACGCGGAGGCGGCCGTAGATCAGCTTCCGAAGGGCCATCTGAACATCCGCTATCAGAGAATGTTCTCCGGAGCGTTCATGTATGCGGCGGGCAACCATATCGGCATTGAATGGGGCTCCGCGTCCGGCCTGATCAGCGCGTCGCCGGTCGTATCCGACAGCGAAGGAAAATATGTGAGCGGCCGCTATTTCGGCTGGGGCATTGCTCATGAGATCGGACACAACATCAACCAGGGCGCTTATGCCGTGGCCGAGATCACGAACAACTACTTTGCCGTACTGGCACAGGCGCACGACACCAACGGTTCGGTTCGGTTCAGTTATAACAATGTTTATAAGAAGGTGACATCCGGCACAAAGGGCAAGGCCTCCAATGTGTTCACACAGCTGGGCATGTACTGGCAGCTCCATCTCGCCTACGACACCGGCTATAATTACAGAACCTGGGACAATTACAGCGAGCAGCTGGCAAACCTCTTCTTTGCAAGAGTGGACACCTACGCAAGAACGCCTTCGAGAGCGCCGATGGCGGCGGACGGCGGCGTGGCGCTGACGCTTTCCGGCGGCACGGATCAGGTATTGATGCGCCTGTCCTGCGCGGCTGCAGAAAAGAACATCCTCGAATTTTTCGAGCGCTGGGGAATGACCCCGGACGAGGGAACAAGGGCTTACGCAGAGCAGTTTGAGAAAGAGACCAGAGCAATTTACTATGTATCCGATGATTCCAGGGTTTACAGCCTGCAGGGCGGAAAGAGCTCGCTCGGCACGGCGGGCCTTGTGGACGCTGTGAGCGACGACACCTCCGCTTCCATCAATGCCAATGAAGCAAACCGGATCGATTTCGTGCTCGGCTCGAAGGAAATTCCTGCGGAGGATATACTCGGCTATGAGATCACAAGGTGCATGATTGCGGGCGGCGAAACGACGAAAGAGCCGGTCGGCTTTACCACCGGAAACACGTTCAGCGACACGATCGCCTCGGTCAACAACCGGGTTGTATGGTATGAGGTCGCGGTTATCGACAAGTATCTGAACCGCTCTGCGGCAAAGGTGCTGGAGCCGCTTAAGATCGAGCATGACGGCAGTCTCGACAAAGCCTTCTGGACAGTCGGCACAAAGAATCTGACGGTGGCCGGCGAGACGGAAAACACGTCCGCATCCACGGATGTAATTTACGACTCCGACACCGAAAATGCAGAGGAAACCGCATTGGAGCGCGAGAAGCTCATCGACGGGAATACTGCAACCGTCTATACGGCAACGGCCGGAGCGGACGCCGAGATTACACTGGAATTCGGCAAGGAGCTCACCGTCACCGGCTTCAAATATACCGCGGGCGCTTCCGCGCCTTCAGGCAGCTATGAAATCCAGCTGCTTTCCGGCGATACCTGGACTACCGCGGCAAAGGGAAGCTTCGGCACGGAAACAACCGCGGTGATCGCCTTCGCCAACGAGGATCAGAAATATGTAAGCACCTTCCGGGCATCGGCTCTCCGGCTGATTCTCAGCGGGATGAGCGGCAGCACCGTCTCGATTGCGGAGCTGGATGTGCTTGGCGTGACCGGGGACAATGTTGATTTCCGCCGGACGGACGACGGCACGGCGGCGATCGGCAGGCTGACCGCCGATTACCAGTACGGTGAAAATGCGGATGACGTAATCCCGGAGGGCTCCATCATTTTCACTGGAGCATACAAGGGAAGCCCGGCCTACAACGTTGTGGTGCTCTATGACCAAGACGGCAATATTGTCGGCGGCGCGGACGCGGACGGTATCCTGAGATCACACCAGATCATTCTGGCCGATGTACCTGCGGAGGGCAATATCGCAAACACCTCGGACGGCGTATGGATTTACTGGCTCGAGCCGGATGATCCGAACGCGCTTGCCGGAATTACAAAGGTGCGCGCCGAGCTCTACCGCGTAAACAATGCCCTGACGAACGAGGGACAGCGGCTTGTCAGCGACTCCCTGTTCGAGAGTGTGCCGGAGGAGCTTCCGGGAATTACGATCAGCGGCAATTAAGGAAATGCTGATTTAATCAGCGTTTCCTCAAAGCCTCCGGCTTTTGATTAAGCAGAGGGGGAGCTTTTCTCCCGAAACAGACGGGCAGAAGGGAATTTTTTCCCTCCTGCTCGCCTGCGCGGGACGCGGGCTGCTTCGGCAGTCAGATTTTCGCGCCTTTGCCCCCTGATTAAAATGCCGCTTACGCGGCGGAATGAGAGGAAAAATGAAAAAATCTCTGACAAAAATGTTGATATCGCTGCTTCTGGTTGCCGCCCTGCTGCCGGTCCGGGCCTTCGCGGCCGCAGAGGTCAGCTTTCAGATACAGATGGACGGGACAGGGACGGTAACCCTCGTCTCCGCAGGCGCAGCCGAGAGGGAAATCTCTTCCCTTCAGTTCAGCCTTACGATAAACGCGGGGAATGCCGCCCGGGTAGAATTCGAATTTTCCGAGGACGTCCTGTCAAGGGCAAAGGTTGCGGAATCCCGGTATCAGGCCTCCTCCCGGACCCTGAATGTCTATATTGCCGGAACGGAGCCGCTCTTCGCAAAGGGCGCTTCGACCCTCACTGTCGGCAGGGTTGCTGCCTTTAACGCAGGCGGCGCCGGCGTCTCCGCGATTGCGAGCGCAGTGCCTGGCTCCGTCAAGTATGTGGACGGCGCGGAGCTGCAGGAGCCAACACCAACGCCGACACTGACACCCGTGCCGACCTCCCCTCCTGTTATATACTGGCCTCCGGTGTCCTCTGACGTGACGCCGACTCCGACTCCGGAAGCAACGCCGACTCCGGAGACTTCGCCTACAGCGGCTCCGACCGAAGTCCCATCTCCTACGGCAGCTCCGAAGCCGACCGAAGCTGTCGGCCCGCAGATGCTTTCCAGCCTGCGGCTGTATCTGGAGGGCGATGTGACAGAAACCTATTCCGGCAAAAAATTCGCCAGCGTCTGGAACAAGGCCGGCTACACCGTTGTATTTAAATCCAATAACACCAAGGTTGCCACGGTCGGAAAGGCCAAGGGGCTCGTCACTGCGGTGAGCGTGGGTACGGCAAAGATCACAGCCACGTTCACAAACCAGAAGACGGGAGAAAAGGTCGTAAAGACCTGCAAGGTAACCGTAAAAAGAAATGCCGTGGATGCCGGAATCAGCGCGGACAACGAGTCCCGCCTGCAAAAGCTGACGGTGGGCGAGGCTTTCACGCTTAAAACCTTCCGGATCGATTCCGACGGTAACGTGGTATGGGACGGCAAAACAAAAATTACGGATTCTGTGCGCTTCCGCTCCTCGAACACAAAGGTGTTCACAGTAAACAAAACAACGGGCAAGATTACCGCAGTGGGCGAAGGCACTGCTACGCTGACCGTGTGGGCCGTCCAGTCCGAGCAGCCGATCTGCGATGAGAACGGCAAGGTCATCGAATACAGGACAACAACAAAGCCTCAGAAATATAAGGTTATTGTCAGTGCGTCCGCTGAAGAAGACGAATAACAGGAACTTGCAGCGCTTCCGGCGTTTGTTTCCGCCGGAAGCAAATTTTCCAGGAATGCAAAGATGGAGGTATTATGCAAAACATAACCGAACAACAAATCCAGGCGAT
>CAMWWR010000040.1 GCA_947178045.1 uncultured Clostridia bacterium | reverse complement strand
CTTCATTTTAGACCGGAACACAAGCGCGGCCAGCCAGCCCATAATAAGCGCGCCCGAGATGCCGACCGCTGTCTCGGAAAATCCTCCCTTGAACAGGCCGAGGAAGCCGTCCGCGTCGACCGCCTTTTTTACCCCCTGAAACAGTGTGTTCCCGAAGCCGGAAAGCGGAACCGTAGCTCCGGCTCCCGCCCACTCCGCAAACGGCTGGTACAGTCCAAGCGCGCTCAGCACGCTGCCCAGGCACAGCAGCATCACCATGATTCTTCCCGGCAGAAGCTTCGTCACATCCATCAGAATCTGCACAAGGCCGCAGATTGCGCCTCCCACCAGAAATGTTATTAAATAGTCCATCGTACTCCTTTCCGGCCGCCATCCGGCCTTCTCTTCCCGCAGCGTTTCCTCTCTCAGTCCACCGTAGGACAATACTCGAACGCGACCGCATGGGCGATTCCCGGCACACTGTTGCCCTCGTTAAAGCTGACGGTTGAGAGAAGCGCGCCCGTAGGCACAAACAGCACCCTCTTCCAGGTTCCCTGCGCGATCCTGCGCAGAATATAGCCCGTCAGCGTGATGGCCGAGCAGCCGCAGCCGCTCCCTCCCGCATCCGTTCCCTGCCGTTCGGCATCAAAGATTTCCATGCCGCAATCCATATAATTCTGCTCGATATCAATGCCCTTTTCGCGGAGCATCGCCAGCAGAATCTCTCTGCCGACCGCGCCCAGATCCCCCGTGACAATGCGGTCAAATTCCTGCGGCTGCACCCCGAAATCCTCCATATAGCGCGAGATGGTATCGCAGGCCGCCGGAGCCATGCAGGCCCCCATATTCATGGAATCCTTGACTCCGTAATCGACCACCCGCCCCATCGTCGCCGATGTCAGCCGGATCGGATATTTTGATTTCTGCGATGACAGCACGACCGCGCCGCTCCCGGTCACGGTCCAGGTCGCCGCCATCGGGCGCTGATTGCCGTATGCGAGCGGAAAACGGAACTGCTTTTCCGCCCCTGCGAAATGGCTCGATGTCATCGCCACCATATTGCCCCCGAAGCCGCCGTCGACAAAGACCGCAGAGGCGAGCAGCGCCTCCCCCATAGTGGAGCACGCCCCGTACAGACCGAGCAGCGGAATATTCATGGTTTCGATGCCGAAGGTTGTCGCAATCAGCTGCCCGAGCAGGTCGCCGCCCGCAATAAACCGGATATCCGACTGGTTAAGCTCCGCATCCGAGATCGCATGCTCCACCGCCATTTTCTGAAAATTGCTCTCTGCCTCCTCCCAGGTGGAGCCGCCGGCCATGGCGTCCTCCTGTACGACGTCGAAATATTTCCCGAGCGGTCCCTCTCCCTCAAGCTTTCCTGCAATACTTGCCATCCCGCGGACATATACTCCGTTCTCGAAATACATACTCTGTCTGCCCTGGCATTTAGATTTTTGTTTTTCCATCATCCGCCTCCTGTAATCATTCTGCTCTACCGTTATACTCACGGCCAATGAAATCGGCCGTGAGTGGCAGATTTATCTGGCGCTCAATATAAAATGCCCACGACGGAAGAAAACTATACCGAAGCCGCAAAAGCGGCTGTACTTTTCCGCCCTCTTCTGTTATAATGTCCAAAAGAGCCCGTCCTGCGGGCATATTATTCCATTTGCCTGAGGAGAAACGGAGCATGCTGCAGTCACTAATCAAACTGATCAATTCATTTTCCAGAAAGCTGAGGGACGATTATGTCAGCGCATTCTCGGCACAGGCGGCATTTTTCCTTATTATTTCCTTTTTTCCGTTCGCCATGTTCCTGCTCACGCTGCTGAACTATCTCCCGTTTTCCACGCCGGACATTGTCGCCGCGGTGACGGATGTATTTCCGGAGACGATGGGCGATTATGTGGCCGGGCTCCTGACGGAGCTGCTGGAGAAATCCTCGGGAACCGTTCTATCCATCACCGCGATCGCGGCCCTCTGGTCCTCGTCAAAGGGCTTTTTTTCAGTCGTGCGCGGCCTTGACTCCATCTACCGTTCCGGCGGAAGAAGAAACTATTTTGTCGCCCGCATGATGGCGGCGCTCTACACGCTGCTGTTCGCGCTCCTGCTCATCGTCGTGCTGTTTATTTTCGTATTCGGAAATCAGATCTACCTCTGGAGCCTGAAGTTCCTTCCGATCCTGTCCGAGATGGCGCTGCTCATCATCAGTGTGCGCACGATCGTGGGCTTCAGCCTGATGATCCTGTTTTTCTCCCTGATGTATATGACCGTACCGAGCCGCAAATCCTCCTTTTTCGCGGAGCTTCCGGGAGCCATTATCACCTCGGCGGGCTGGCTCGGCTTTTCCTATCTTTTCTCCTTTTACATTGATAATTTCAGCAATTATTCGGCGACCTACGGCAGCCTGACCGCGGTCGTGCTCTGCATGCTCTGGTTTTATTCCTGTATGTATATTATGTTCATCGGGGCGGAGATCAATCAGGTGCTCTCCAATCCCGTCATCCACGAGGCGTTCCGCAATCTGCGCGCCATCCGCAGAAAACAACGCCAGAGCCGCAAAAGTGCAAAAAAATCGAAGGACCTGCCCTGAGCTTTCGCCGGCAGGCCCTTCGCATTATTGTTTCTTTCAGTATAAAAAAATCAGCTCCGCGCCGGTGTAATAATGGCCGACAATCTCCTCAAAGCCATACCCCTCGTCCACCATCGCCTTCACGCCGTTCTGGCTCATCCCGGCGCCGTGCCCGTAGCCGCCGCCGTTTACCTTCCAGCCGGTCAGTTTCCCATCCTGCCTCGTTTCTTCGATCACAAAAAATGCGCTCGGCAGAAGGCTCATATTTGCCGTTTCACCCCCGTCCATGCGGACGACCGATGTCTTTTTCGGCGCGAGCGCCGTGCGGATCGCCGTCTGATAGGAGATCACGCACGCCTCCTGCTGTCCACCTGCCTTTTTCGTCCCTGTCACCGTCAGCTCCAGCGCAATGCCGCTCACGCCGCGCTTCGTCACCTGCACGCTCTCCACGCTCTTCAGGCCGGTCGCAGCACAGAGCTGCTCCGCAAGCTGCTCCGCCGGGAAATTTACCTCCCAGCGATACCACGAAAACCTCTGGTCAAAGGTCTTTTCCTCTTTGCTCAGGATAAAATCCCGGAAATCCGATTCCTCCGACAGATCCCTCTGCTCCTTCTCCCCATTCTGCATGCAGCCGGTCAGATAGGCGACCGCAGACGCGCTCTCCCACACCTCCTCGTAGCTGGCCGTATGACCGCAGGAGGTCGAAAAATAGTAGGCCGTAATCACAGAACCCTTAAATGCGGCCACCAGCCCGTAGGTCTCCTTCACGGCCAGGATCGAAGCCTCGTTCTCCGCAACATTGTTGTATACCTGGCAGCTCACGCTGTCGTCCACATGCGCGCCGCAGGAGCGGAACCGGCTTGCCACCAGCTGATTGAAGGCATAGCTCCTCGCACATACCGCCTGCACCTTCAGCGCCTCGGAGCCGTAGGAGGTCGGCATCTCGCTCGGGATCACCGCATAGAGATATTCCTCCATCGAGAGCTCGTTTACGACGAGAAGCCCGTCCGCGGTCGCCGCCACCTCGATCGTCCCCCGGTAGGCGGGATTGCCGCAGGTGCGCCCCACAGACAGCAGGGTGATCTTCCCTTCACCGCCGACCGTCTCGACCACGGCACGCTCGTTTTTGCTTCGCTCCTCCGCCGCAGTGAAGCTGACCTGTTCCCCTGCCCGGTAGGTCTTCAGCTCTTCCCCCCGCCTCACTGTAAATTCGCGGTCAGCCGTCAGCCGCACCTCATCATGATAACGGGATTTGTAGCCGGTCGTGTTGATCAGCACACGGATATTGTCCGCCTTGAGCTTTTCCTTGATAAGGGCGGCGCAGATCTGCCCGTCGGACACGACAAAATCCGTGATTGTATAACCGACAAGGATCCGGTTCGTCTTTTCCATCGCCAGCTCGCCGTAGATTTTGTATATCCGGAAATTTTCCTCCAGCGGCAGCTGACCGTAGCCCTCGATCTCGATCATTTCCTCGCTCGTGAGCAGCACCTTGCCCTGAATGACGTCCCCCTTCACCGTCAGTCCGCGCACGGTGCCGTCATAAATGTCAATGTCGCACACCTGGTTTTCCAGCCCGCCCTGCAGGGGAAGCCAGGTCTCATATTCCCGGTAAAAGCCGCTCACATACGCGCTGACCCTGCTGCCGGACGCTCCCGTAACCCAGACGTTGGGCAGTGTAACCTGCTGCCATACCTCGCCGCGGATGTACAAAATATCCTGTCCCGAGGCAAGCACTCCGACGGAGAAATTCTCATAATCCGACATTTCCTTCGGCTTTCCGCCCTTCCTGCCGGCGGCCTGCCTGCTGAACTCATCCTCCACCGGCGGCAGCTGTGCGGCCTCCGCCAGAGCCTCGCTGTAATCCTCACAGCCGCCATACGAAAAACGCTTTCCGTACTCGTCATAAAAGGTCGTCCCATCGCCGAGCGCGAGCACAAATACCGGACGCACCGCCGGCAGATCAGGGCGCTTTTCTTCGTCCCGGTCCGCGAGTTCTCTGCAGAGCACCTCGTAGAGCGTCAGAAATTCGCCGAGATAGAGCCGGTCCTCCTCCTTCACGGTTTTGAGCCGCTGCGGCAAAGCATCGGTGACCCGGTAATAGTCCAGCTCCTCCTCCTGGCACACGGCAACGAGAATATCCCGGAAATCACCGCAGGTAAGCAGCACATCCGGCGCGATCCGCTCAGCCGGCAGATATCCGGCGTCCACCACGGCCGCGAAATGCTCCTTTCCCTGCGCTTCCCCGACCGCTGCCGCCAGCTCGTCCGACAGGGCAAGCTTTTTCTGCTCCGCCCCGCCGCAGTGCAGATAGCTCAAAAGACGGCAGGCCTCCGCCTGGGATATCCCCTCCTTCTCCTCGTGCAGCACAAATTCCTGCTGCCCCGGCTCGTCCGGCCCGTCCCCGGCATCCCCGGAACCCGGCCTTCCCGCGCCCCCGATGATAGTGTAGCCGAACACCGCGCCCGCAAGAATAATGCACACCGCAATCAGAAGCCCGTTCTTCAGTTTTTCCCTGCTGTGGTTCAACCCCTTCACTCCGCTCCTCCTCTTCCGCTCTCCGGCGGCTCACTGTAACATAATATGTCCGGGCTTCCCTGTTTATGAATCCCGCGGCCGTAAGGGGAAGTCCGCTCCTGCCGCGTCACAGTGTCTCTGCCCTTTCCGCGGCAGCCTCACGGTGCGGCAGGGGCCGGCGCAGAACACAGCCGCCCCGGCACGCAAGCTGCATTTCTACGCCGGCCCCTTTCAGTTTTCGCCTTGCTCCGTTATCCTTCCGTTTCATCCCCCGGCTTTCGGCCTTATTCTGCTATCCTTCCGCTTCGCTCCCTTAAGAGTTCCGTCCTCTTGTCGGAGCAAAGCCGAACGCCGCCTTCATCTCCTGCTTGTTCCGGTACATCCGGGCGTCCACCTCCGTCATCATCTGGTCGAGGGAACCCATCGTCCCCCTTTCATACACACAGTAGCCGATCGCAAGATCAATCAGCGCCGAATTCCGCCTCCTCGCGTTTTCCGCCTCCACTCTCCTGCGGATGCCGGAAACGCACTGCTCCGCCTCCTCATCGGTAAATCTGCCCACCGCCAGCTTGACATACTCGTCGCCACCGATGCGGAAATTCAGCTCGCGCACCGAAGCGTCAAAATACTTTTTCGCCAGAATATGAGCGGAGAGGCGAATCACCTCGTCCCCGGCAAGATGGCCGTAGGTATCGTTGATATACTTCAGCGAATTGTTGTCGCACAGCATAAAAAGCAGCCGTTCCCCCTCCCCGAGCTCCTCCGCAAGCCCCGGGAACATCAGGTTATAGCCGTTGCGGTTGTACAGTCCCGTCATCGCGTCCGTGACCGCCTTGTGCTCGGCTGCCTCGTACAGCTCGTTCACGGCATAGACCCGCCGCAGGGACTCCAGCGCATTGTTGACATTTCTCTGCCAGAACGGGAACCGCCTGTCGTACACGCACTCCTTCCCGGTATATTCCAGCACGGTATAGCCGAAGCAATGCGTGCCGAAATGCAGCAGGCTGAAAAAGAACATAGCCGGCTTTTCTCTCTCCTCCCACAGCGCGGGCAGCATCTGACTGCGTTCAAAGCTCCTCGTCAGCGACACGCGGTTCTCCTCTTTGAAATTTTTTCCGCCGGCCGTATTCAGTGCGAGAATAATTCTCTCAGAAACATGCTCCTCGCTCTCCGAAAGATCGAGCCGCTTCCAGTCCTCGCTCAGACACAGAAAGAGGCGCTCAAATTTTCCGATATGATCCGCGTAACCGTCGATTTCCCACAGGCAGTCATTCAAATTCCCCGCGGCGATCAGCATTTCCTGCATGAAATTGTACACCTCGAAAAACTGGTTCTCCGTATTCTCATGATCCTCAAACGTGTGAACCGGCCTCGGAGCACAGCCGCAGGAGCAGTGAAGCAGCGGCTGCGGCTTTAATGCCTGCGCCTCCCCTGCCGGCTTTCCTCCGAGCTGCTCTGCGATGTACCGCACCGCACGCTCCGCCGCACAGTCGATCTCCCGCTCAATCGAGGTGATAAAGGGCGCGCGGTTTGCCCCCGGCTCCTCAAAATCAAAGCCGGTGACAATGATATCCTCCGGCGCGCGCAAGCCCCGGCTCTGCAGTGCCCGGCACACCCCGACGGCCATCGTATCGCTTGCGCAGGCGATGGCCTGCGGGAGCTTTCCCCCGTCCGCCAGCAGCTGCCCGACGACCGTCTCCCCGGAATCGTACCAGAATGTCCCGTAATAGACCTTCGACGCGTCGTATTCGATCCCGGCCTCCTCCAGCGCGCTCCGATAACCCGAGAGCCTGGCCTCCGCATGCGGATGTCCCTCCGGGCCGGTCACAAATACAATATCGCTGCAGTGATGCTTCTCGATCAAATGAGCCACAACATCATGCACCCCGGCGGCATCGCCGCACAGGAAGCTCTGAAAGCCCTCCTCCTCCCAGTCGTACGCCACCTTTATCCCATGAAAATTATTTCTTATATTGTCCATGATCCCTTCGGCAAAGCCCGGCCTGAGCCGCAGCGTATCCGGAACCGCGATCACGGCGTCGAGCGCTTCAAAATTCACAAGCTCCATGAATTTTGCTTCCCCTGCCTGATATTCGGGATAGCCGCCGTTGCTGATAAGGCTCGAAAAAACAAGCACATCATAATCGTTCTGAAAGGCCGCCCTGCCGCCCGCCTTCAGCAATTGCTTCTGAAAGGCCGCGTCCGGCTGTCCCAGAAATATTCCTATTTTCTTTCTGCACTGCAGCATATTTCTTCGTCCCCCATACCCTTTCGGCCTGTTTTGCGCCGTGAGATATCAAAATGTATCTTTCTGAAATTATATACATCGGTTACGCAAAAGCTCCCGCTCTGCTTTCATTTTTTTGCATATACTGCAATTATACCTTCAATTTCCCCAGATTACAATAAATTATTTATAATTTTCAAGCAGACCGGGAACGACTGCCGGACTTCAGGAAAGGCAGTATTTCACACAGCAGGAAAGCAGGAATTTATTGAAATACAGAGCAGAATATGGTAAAATCATATTGATATATCTTGTTTTTAGCATATATTGAACGTGAAATAAAGAGATCCCCCGGTGTCCGAATTTCAAAATTCCAAAGGATGGAGGTGCTTTCTTGAAAAAGGTAAAGGTTTTTATCAGCTACAGGAACACAATTGTTGACAACACATATAAAAATTATAATCTGCTGCAAAATCTGGTTTCCAGCCTGCAGGAACAAAATCCCTCCTGCGAGTTTCTGCTTCTTCCTCCGGAGGTAATTCCAAAAGGCACGCTGTTCTCGCCGTATGATATCGCAGAATTCATACATAAAACCTTCCTGCTGATCGACGACTGCGACAAATTTATTATCCTGGACAAGGATTACTTTCAGGAAAACGGGAATCTGACCAGTATCTGGACGGAAGCGGAATTCTGTATCTGGAGCTATTACGACCGCAACATGCGCTTTAGCAGATTCAAAACAAAGGATCCCTTCTATACTATAGCAACGCCGTCGGAAACGGGATTCCTTTTCTCCCAAAATCCGCTGTACAATTTATCAAAGCAGCAGCGGGGCCTGCTCCGTATCTGCGCGCTGGACTTTGACTACTCCGCCCCCGGAGCACCATATTACCGCCCGTATATGAAAACGATGAAGAATCTGATCGCTGTATGCGGCGGCTGCCAGCGGCTCTATACTGTTGAAGCGAAGGAACTGCGCAAGCTGCATACTGCAGAAGCGGGCTGTTCCTGCGGAAACAAGCTGCACTTCACGATCGAGAAAAAGGAAAAGGAATATTATGTATGCAGCCAGACAATGCAGTCAACGGAGCCGAAAAGAATCAATATCTTTGAAGCGCTTCGACTCCTGTTCGAGAAAAAACCGGTTTATGAAATCCTTGAGCTTACGGGGGACCGCACATGAGGGAGACGGAATTTATTAAAGAATACTCGGAAGCGATTCAGTCAGGAAGAGCCGCCGTGTTTGCCGGTGCAGGCCTGTCTGCGGCATCGGGTTTTGTCAATTGGAAAAAGCTGCTCGAACCACTGGCGGAGGAAATCGGTTTGTCCATGGACCGGGAGCATGACTATCTGGCTGTCGCACAGTACTATTACAATCAGAAAAAGACTCGTTCCCGCATAAATGATGCGATATACAATATGTTTGCTTCGGGAACCCGCGGGAACAAAAGTCTTGAAATCATTACCCGTCTGCCGGTCGATACCTACTGGACGACCAATTACGATCACCTGCTGGAGGACGGACTGCGGGCAAACAACCGAATGCCGGATCCCAAAATAACTCAGGAGAATCTGGCTGTCAACTTGCGGGATGCTTCCGCAGCCGTATACAAAATGCATGGTGACATCCAATTTCCGGACCAGACTGTATTGATCAAAAACGATTATGAAACATACGGTCTTACACGAAATGCCTTTACAACCGTTTTAAAGGGGCATCTTTTATCCAAAACATTTTTATTTATCGGCTTCAGCTTTGAGGACCCAAACCTCAGGAGCATTCTGGCATGGATCAAGGCCTTATTGAGGGATTCTGTAAAAGGGCATTACTGCCTTATGAAGGCCGTGGCAAGGGAAAAGGGAGAGTCCAAAACGGATTTTGCATACCGGAAAGCCAGACAGGATCTTAATATTGAGGACCTGATGCGCTATGGGATCGAAACTGTGCTGGTGAAATCCTACGATGATATTCCCAGGGTTTTAGAGAAAATTGAAAAACAATGCAATTTGAGAAATGTTTTTCTCTCGGGAAGCATGTCGGCAGACTCTGCGTCATGGAC
>CAMWWR010000039.1 GCA_947178045.1 uncultured Clostridia bacterium | reverse complement strand
CGACCACCGAGATCTACACGTAAGGAGTCGTCGGCAGCGTCAGATGAGTATAAGATACAGTATTCATACCCGCAGCTCCCGCATTATTTTTTTCCGCTTCTCTGGTAACAGCCGCATTTTCATCATCCCTCGCAATAACGACCGCGCCCTTCCACTTACCGCCAAACTGTTCCTTCCCCGCTTCTGCCATTTCTTCCTGCAATTTCTCCTTTTCTTCCCGGTTCGTCCGGCGCTTTTCTTCGAGCTCCGCGTTTTCCTGCTTCTCTTCCTCCTTCTGCCTGCGGATTTTCTCCGCATTTTCGGACATGGTCTGTAAATAGGACTTTGCATTTGGATCCTTTGTTACGATTGCCCAACTGCTGATACCGCCATCCTTATCAATCGCCCAGCCCTGAGCGTCAACTCTCCAACCGCGAGCCGCCTGCATTCGTATGAACTGCTCGTCACATTCCCGCATGCCCGCAATATTTTTTTCATACTCTGCTTCCAGTTCCGGATCATTCGCCATTTTTGCCAGAAACTGCGGGGAGATCGCGACATTTACGGTTGAGCGGAAGCCGTATTTCATTCCCCTGGAATAATTGGCGGCTACAAAGCTGTAGTTGCTGTACTTCTTCGAAAGGTAGGACAGTTCGTCCGCCGCTGTCTTTTTTGCGGTGCCGCCCGTGCCGTCGGATGATATGGTTCCGTCCTTCAGTCCCTTTTTTACATTGTCTATCCAATTCGAAAGAAATCCTAATCCGCTCTGAGTTCTTGCTCCGTCAGCGCTTTTGGCGAATTTACTGTACTGTGCGTACGCCTTCGGATCATATTTCTCCATAAGCTTTTCCAAATCGGCGGTCCGGAAGGATTTCCCTTTCGTATCTCTGAGATCCTCCAGCGTTTCCGCCTTTGAAACAGCCCTGTCCTCCATTTGCTTTAATTCCTTTTTTGTCTGCTCGAAAAAACTCAGATAATTCGCCGGCATAATGTCCATGTTCATGTTTTTATCCCCCTTTGATTATAAGCTTCTCTTGCTTTTTCTTCCCTGAAATTTGATTTTGGGAACGCTGATTAAAGCATTTTCAAAATACAGCCAAAAATATCCACCTGCTCTACATATTCTATTTTCAAAATGCCGTCTTCTAAATCTTGCATTTCTAAATCTGCCGCTTCCAAATATCCGCAGCAGCCGCCCCCGCCGATTCCCGGCAGCTTGTAGTAACCGCCGCAATAAAAACAGAGAGCCTCATCCGGTACCGTACTGTTCCTTATCAATTCCTGAAAAGCCTCCGTCTTTATATAGATACAGCTTTCATCATAACGGACTGCTTGCCTTAATGCCTTCCCGTCGCTGATCAGCTCCGTTCCTGTTCCCATATCATACACAGCAATGTAATCAATCAGAGTGTATCTGCCATAAGAAGCTTTCTGCATCCAGAAGACCGCACCCGCCGCGTACAGCATTGCGGCAACCAGTATGCTGGCCGCTGCGGTTTCCTTATACGGTTTATATCCGGCGATCCTTTTTACTCTCTGCCGGATGTCCCGGTATTCTCTGTCCCCTGCAAAGGCGGCGTACATATTAAAAGCTTCTCCTTCCGCCTGTAAAATCCTCATGCTCTTTAATAACAGCTGCCCGTATGTATATGCCTTTCCTTTGCTTTTCTGGATCGTTACGAAATCGCAGATTTCCTCCATATCCTCCCGGAAATATTTTGTACCTGTGGCAAGCAACGGATTGAGCCACAGGAAAACCCGCAATACATTCCACAAAAGATAAAACAATAAATGCCCCAGCCGGATATGTGTTTTTTCGTGGAGCAGGATCAGCCGAATTTCTTCTTCGCTATATTCTTTCAGTATAACCTCCGGTACTATGATCACGGGGCGGAATAGTCCTGCGGCGGACGGCGTGACAGGTGCTTTGGCAACATGGACAAAAGTACCACCCACATTTCTTTTTTCCATGCCCGCAACCATTTTTTTCAGCTTTCTTCTCCGGTAAAACAGCAGGACCGCATACAGGAATATACCGCATAAATACAGCCGGCCCACCCATATATGGCTCATGCACAGTTCCGTCAGCCCTGAAAAAAACCATACGCCCACTCTGTTCTCATAAAAAAACCTCATCCTGCCAATAAACAGAGTTGGAAGGAACAAGCTCCATAGCGCTCCCTTTAAAAATACCCGGTTTCTGAGCACTGTTTTCCGCAAAAGGAAAACAAAAGCGAATACTGCGAAAGAAAAAAGCACGCATCTTATGAGCTGTATCGTATAATAAACAATACACACATCAACGAAATTTATCGCACTATTCCAAAATTCCTGTCCCATTATTCTTTGTCGTTATCCTTTTCTGAGGAATTTTCTGTTTCCCTGCATTGCTCTAAGATTTCTTCTAATTCTTGGAACTGTTCTTTGGTCAGCTTTGTGCTCTGCAATAATGCCGCCATCGCATTTTTCCGGCTGCCCTCAAAATAGCTGTCTATAAACTTCTGACTTTTTTCCTTCTGGCATTCTTCCTTTGTTTTCACAACAGAATAGTGGTAAACTCTCGCGTCATGCTCGTCCACAGTATGACTTAATACGCCCTTCTGCCATAAACGGTTTAACAGAACACGCACCATCCCGGATGACATATCTGATCTTTCCCGCATTTTCTTAATAACTTCCTTTGCGGTCAGGGACGTGTCGCTTTCCCAGAATATTTCCATAATCATCCATTCGCTTTGGCTCGGCGTCGTTTCCTTTTCCATGCTGTCAGCCCTTCTCTCCATTATGTTTAAGGAAACGATGAATAAATCTGTGTTTCCTTACCCTATATATCGGACAGAATCCGAATTTTATTAATGTTTGTTTTGTTTTTATTTGTATCTGCCGGAGAATATTCAAGCAGGCGATGATTTGATCCGCGCTTCCCTGATATTTGCCAGATAGGAAAAAGCCGCACTGACATCGGCTCTTACTCAGGATTGGGTAAGAACTGATGTCAGTGCGGCTTTTCAATTTTTCATGATTTCCAGACGCTTTCTTTTGCGGAGCTCAATACCGTTCCAGCGATTTTCCTGTTTGCTTCCACGCTTTCTTTTCCAATGTCAGTACCGGCTTCCACACAGCCTACACCTGCGCAAAACTCCCACCGCTATCCGATCAGCACCTGCTTTCCCTCAAACGCAAACCCATACTTCCGGATGCGCTCCGCCGGGATTCCTTTTTCCACAAGCGCCGCCGCATACCTCTTCTCCTCGATCTGCGCCAGCGCTGCCTGTACCGTCTCCTCCAAATTCTTCTCCCTCTTCGGGCGGTGCACCTTAAATTCGAGAATGATCGCGTCGCCTGTAAGCGCGCCATCCTCCTCCCTCACCGGCTCCAGCATCACATCATACCGCCCGAAGCCGCTCTCCCGGTTCGAGGTAATCACATACTTGCCTGCCAAATCCACCATCAGCCCAAGCACAAACCCGTGATAGAACCGCTCTGGCTCCGATGTCCCGTGCTCTCCGCTTCCGGTATCAAAGCTGGAAAATGTCGCGAGCGCGACCCGGTTCATGTATTCGTTCATCGCGTCAAGATCGCCCGCAAGCAGCGCCTTAATAAATCCGTTATACGACGTCGTGTCCGAAGAAAACCAGCCCTTCACCATCGTATCAAACATCATTTTCACTTCTTCATTTGTAATTTTCTTCTCACGCCCCCTCGATTGCGATCTGGCACACCGCCATCGCCTGGAGCGCGCGGGTGTGGCTCTCCGGGGTCACGCCTGCGCAGCAGGACGCATCCACGATGATCGGGGTCTCCGGAAGAAATGCCTTGATCAGCATCGCGTTGGAGATCACGCAGATATCCGTGCACAGCCCGACGAGGGTGACGCTCTCCAGCTTTTCCTGCGCGTCAAGCCCGCGCAGCATTTCGCCCAGCGCCGCGCTCCCGAAGGTTTCCTTGTCGACCGGCGGCTCTTTGATCAGCTCCTGCATCTCCGGGCGGAGCTCCCAGCCCGCAGTTCCCCGGATGCAGTGCTCAACCGGAAGTTTTTTTCCCTCCTGCGTCTCAAGATAATTCTCGCCGTGCGTATCCCTTGTCGCAATCACCCTGCCGGAAAAATTTCTGATTTTTTCGGCCACCTTCGGCACGATGGCAACCGCCTCCGCCGTTCCGAGCGAGCCGTCGATAAAATCATTCTGCATGTCCACAACAATCAAGAGCTTCATATAAATTCCTCCCCATTTTCTTTTCAAAATATGCCTTGAGCTCGCGGTTCTTCTCCCGCTTCTCCTGCGGATAGGAGCCGTACCGCCGCTCCACGTCGTCCATGCGGGTCTCCAGATCGACCACCTGGCCCGGAAACGCGATGCTATCGCACAGCTGAATCAGCCGGTCATAATCATCATACTCATATTCCCGGATCAGCCGGATCAGCTCCTCGCGATCCTCCTCGCTAATATCCATGTTCCCGACATGCATTCGGATATCCGGTACGGCAAACGAATGCGTTATGCAGATCTTCGCGGCTTCATCGTAGCCCAGCCCCATCAGAAAGCGGTAGCCGTCGATGATATGCGCAAAATTGGTAACACCCTCCCGCCTGCCGATATCATGCAGCAGCCCGACCACATACGCCTTCTCCGGGTCAAGCCCCGGAATGCCGGCCGCGATCCGCTCCGCGCACGCCGCAACCGTCCTGCTGTGGCTGCCCCACGGTCCCGGATTGCGCGCCTCACCCTCCTTTAAAAGCCGCTCCGCCTCTTCTCTTTTGGGAAACATCCTGCTTCTTCCCCCTTCCTGTGTGAACTTGCAGATTTGCAAAGGAACAATAAAACATATCAAAATTATTTATAACAGGTTCTCTCAAGAAAATCTTCCACGACACGCCCAATGGATTTTTTCAGTAATTCTTCCAAAAGCGGACGGGCTTTTTCCTCGTCCTCAAGCAGGGCGGTTTTGCATTGACAGGGGCGATTTGTCCAGCCATTGCCGAAGGCCATAAAGGAGGTTACCTTGGTCAGGCTCTTTGCCCGATGGATAATCGCACTGTAATTTATCTGATGGAGCGTTTTGGAAAGACGCTCATATTCCTCCCAGCTTACTATCTGTGTTGTCATTTCAAAGCGTGGGAGCAAACGGGAAATTTCCTGTTCTGCCTGCGCTTTATATTCGCCTGCTTCATCGATCAGAAAAACGGCTATTTTGTCAAAGCGCACGCTCTGCTGCGGGTCATACAGCGGACACCCGAAGCCTGACATAACAGCGGAAAAGCGCTTCATATCCGCCCGCTCCATCGAATAGCAGTCAAAGCGAACCGTTTGTGAAGTGGTGGAAATTTGAAAAGAACCGCGGTCCTTACTCTCATAATTAAATGGATCCAATGCAGTCCAATCCGGAAAAGCGCCTGCTGCCGCCTTCAAAATATCCTCGACCGGCAGGACCTCCAGTCCCTCAATTTCCTCCTGATCACAGCATGCTTTTTGATACACTGCCGCATTGTCGAGGTATACGTCTTTTTTATATCTCCAGAAATTCAAGTCAATACTCATCCCTGCTTCACACTCCGCTCTATATCAATTTGTCCGGGCCGCCTTATCTGTAACGGAGAATGTCCGTTAAGCTTCCCAACTCAAAAGCTCTGCAATCATTATATACTGCATATTGCGGCCTTGTCAATCCTGCGGCATGACGGTATTTTGCGTCGATATTAGGCCGGTATTTTCGAATTTTTTCGAAATAGTTAGGTATTTTCCCTCGACTTTCCCCTCCCTTTATGCTATACTAAGGGAAGTGCTAATGGAATCAGTGCTTCCCTTAGATAAAACAAACATTTTTGAAATGCAGCTCCGCAGGCTTGTCCGCGGCACGCAGGAAAGAGGCCGAATATGAAAACACAATCCAGCTCCACCCCGAACCAGCCGTCAAAAAAAAGTATTTCCGACCTGACCGCAAGGTATGATTCCCCAGAATTCGAGCGGGAATTCGACTATCCCGGCCATGACCTCGGCGCAGTCTGCACGGCGGACGGCACTGAATTCCGCCTCTGGGCGCCGACGGCGGAGCGTGTCGAGCTGCGCCTCTTTGCCTCGCCGGCTGCGTCCAAGGCCGAAAAAACCGTCCCGTTGCAGAAACAGGAGCACGGTGTCTGGTTTTGGGCGGATTCCCGAAACCTGCACGGTATTTACTATACCTGGCTTGTGACGATCGATGGCAAAACCGTCGAAACCACCGACCCTTACGCGCGCGCCTGCTGTGCGAACGGCGTGCGCTCCATGGTCGTCGACCTGCCCGGAACCGACCCGGACGGATGGTCAGCGGATCACGGCCCGGCGCTCGCGCAGCCGACCGACGCCGTGCTCTATGAGCTCCATATCCGCGACATCTCCTCCGACGCCTCCTCCGGCATTCTGGCAAAGGGAAAATTCGCCGGTCTGGCAGAGTCCGGCACAAAAAACAGAGCCGGGCTTGCAACCGGGCTCGACCATATCGCAGAGCTCGGCGTGACGCATGTCCACCTGCTGCCGAGCTTCGACTATGCGTCCGTGGACGAAACCGCCGACGTCCCTTCCTTCAACTGGGGCTACGACCCGGCAAACTACAATATCCCGGAGGGCTCCTACAGCAGCGACCCACAGGACGGCTCCGTGCGCATCCGCGAATTCAAGGAGCTCGTGCAGGCACTTCATGTGCGCGGCCTCGGCGTCGTGATGGATGTCGTCTACAACCACACGTCCGCCTCCGCGGATTCCTGCTTTAACCGCACCGTTCCGTACTATTATTACCGGATGACGCCAGACGGACATTTCTCGAACGGCTCCGGCTGCGGCAACGAAACCGCCTCCGAACGCCCGATGGTGCGCCGCTATCTCGTGGATTCCGTCGCCTACTGGGCGCAGGAATACCACATCGACGGCTTCCGCTTCGACCTGATGGGACTGCACGATCTTGAGACAATGCGCGCGGTCCGGGCGCGGCTCGACGAAATCAATCCGCAGCTGCTGATGTACGGCGAGGGCTGGACGGGCGGCAGTTCCGTTCTTCCGGAAAACAAACGCGCCGTCAAGAGCAATATGAGCCGCCTCCCCAGCATCGCGGCATTCAACGACAATTTGCGGGACGCTTTAAAGGGTAATGTTTTCTCCGAGCGGGACAGGGGCTTCGTGTCCGGCAAAAAAAAGCTGTGCGGGGAAATCTGCTTTGGCGTGGCCGGCTGCACCGCGCACCCGCAGCTTGTTTTCGCGGGTGGACGCTCTGCGGATAAGGCTTGGACCACCACCCCGGCAGCGGATCGTTCGCAGACGGCTCCGACTTCCGCGAATGATGCACATACCTGCGCCCCTTCCGGGGATGGCGCACAGGTTTCCCAATCCGCAGAAGCATTCTTCACTGTAGCCGAACCCGTACGCTCCGCAGACCGTGCCTGGGCCTCCTCGCCCGCGCAGTGCGTCAATTATGTATCGGCGCACGACAACCTGGCTCTGTGGGACAAGCTGGCCGTCTCGTGCCGCTCCTGCTCCCGCAAGCTGCGCGTGCGCATGAACCTTCTCGCCGCCGCAGTCTGCCTCACCGCGCAGGGGATCCCGTTCTTTCAGGCGGGCGAGGAATTTCTGCGCAGCAAGCCTCTTCCGGACGGAGCCGGCTTCAGCGAAAACAGCTACAATGCCCCGGATTCCGTCAACTCCCTGAAATGGGACGAGTTGACGAAAAACAGGGCCGTGTACGAGTATTACCGCGGACTGATCGCCTTCCGCAAGGCGCATCCGGCCCTGCGTCTCGCGGATGCCAGGCTTGTGGCAAAGCATCTGGAATTTCTTTCCGATGTCCCGGAAAACACGGTCGGCTTTCTGCTGAAAGATCATGCCGGCGGAGATTCCCTGAGGGAAATCTGCGTGCTGTACAATCCGAACCGCACGCCGGTGCAGTTCTCCCTCCCGGACGGCGTCTGGGAGGTTTACGCGGAGGATGGCACGGCGGACGCCAATCCGCTCCGCAGGCACACGGGATGGACGATCGGGGTCGAGCCGGTATCGTGCACAATTCTTGGAAGACGCTGATCGATTTGTCCCGTGCGGACGCTTTCTTCGGACGGCAGAGCGGCGGGCCGCCGTCCGGCGTGAAATCGTCCTGCGCAAACCAGGGAAACCGCCATCCTCTCAGATCTCCAGCCTAATCCGATACTCCCTCAGCCAGTAGTTCACCTGCAGCAAATATGCGTACAGCTGCGGCCCCGCCATGAGCTGCCCGTACCACGGCTTCGCATAGTCGGACGGCATTGCCATAAACTGCTCCGCCTTTTTTCCGTCGATCAGCGCGTGGATCGGCTGGCTCTTATCCTGCAGCAGCCCGCGGAAGCGCTCCTTCAAAATGCGCTCGTACCCCGGATGATAGGTCTTCGGGTACGGGCTCTTTTTGCGGTACAGCACCTCGTGCGGGAGGTAGCGCTCCCCCGCCTTGCGCAGCAGTCCCTTGACCATGCCGTCCGGGCATTTCATCTCCCACGGCACATTGTAGACATACTCGACGATCCGGTGGTCGGCAAACGGCACGCGCGCCTCCAGCCCGCTCGCCATGCTTGTGCGATCCATGCGGTCGAGCAGCGTTACCATAAACCACTTCAGATTAAGGTAGCCGATGCGCTGCCTGCGCTGCTCCTGCGCCGTCAGCCCCGTATTGACCGGAGCCTCCCTCATCGTTGCCTCGTAAGCCTCCTGCTCGTATTCCTTCAGCCGCAGCTTCGCAATCAGGTCGTCCCGCAGCATTGCCGTGCGCATGCTGAATTCGTTCGACCACGGGAAGCCCTCCTTGTTCAGCAGCTCCTCCCGGTGAAACCACGGATAACCGCCGAAAATCTCGTCGGCGCACTCCCCGGTCAGCGTCACCTTATCGTATTTTACGACCTGGCTGCAAAAATAGAGCATCGACGCCTCGACATCGGCCATGCACGGCAGATCCCTCGCCCGGACCGCCGGATCGAGATAGTCGGCCAGCAGCTCGTTGTCGCATTCCAGAAAACGGTGGTTCGTCCTGCACGCCTTCACCATCATCTCGGCAAACGGCCGGTCCTGCGACGGCTGGTAGCTGCTCGCCTGAAAATACGCGTCGTTCCCGGTAAAATCAAAGGAAAAGGTGTCCAGCACCTTGCCCTGCTTTTTCAGCTCCGCGGCACAGATCGCCGTGACGAGGCTCGAGTCGATCCCACCGGAAAGAAACGTGCTGATCGGGATGTCCGACAGCATCTGCATGCGCACCGCGTCCGTCAGCAGCCATTCCGTGTGCTCCACTGTCTGCGCAAAGCTCTCAGGGTGATCCGCCGCCGCAAGCCTCCAGTAATATTCCTCGCGGATATCCGGATCCGCACCTTCCGCACCGGGCGTTATCTCAAGCAGGCTTCCGGCCTGCACCTCCCGAATCCCGGCGAACACACCCTTTCCCGGAGTCTTTGCGGGTCCGAGGGCAAAGACCTCGCAGAGCCCCTCCCTGTCCAGCCTTGCTTCGAAGCCCGGCACTGCCAGAATTCCCTTGAGCTCCGACGCAAAATACAGCCCGCCCTTCCAGACGGAATAAAAC